>NZ_JBHWZO010000118.1:0-18511 GCF_042728455.1 Promicromonospora sp. NPDC060204 | reverse complement strand
CAGCGCCGCCACCAGGACGAGCGTCGCGGTCGCCGCCACGGCGACCGCGAGGGCCACGGCCAGCGGCGTCCCGACGGAGACCGCCGCGCCCGCCTCGGAGCCGACGACAGCGCGCAGGGCGCCCCACGCGGCGACCCCGCCCGCCGCGGCAGCGGTCAGCGCGAGCAGCGCGCCCTCCACGGCGGCCGCGGCCGTCACGGTGCCGGGCGCGGCACCGCGCGAGACCAGGAGGGCGACCTCGCCCTCCCGGGTGGCCGCGAGCAGCCGGGCCACCTGGACCAGCGCGACCAGGCCGACGAGGGCCAGCAGGCACAGCGGGACGAGCGCGACGGCGTCCGCGGCGCGCAGGCCTGCGCCCAGGTCGGCCGCGATCACGTCGAGCGTCCCGGTGACGGTCAGCCCGCGGGGCGCGACGTCCGGGTCCTCGCCGAGGATGCGGTCGACCGCGGGGGTCAGCGCCGCCAGGGCGGGGAGGTCCTCGGGGGTGAGCGCGGCTCCGTCGGGCACGACCGTCCAGCGCGCGAACGGGTCGGTGTCCAGCCCGGCGAGCACCTCCTGGCTCACCACGACGGGGCCGAGGTACGCGCCGTCCGACCCGGTGAGCACGGTCGGGTCACCGAGCCAGCCCGCGTCGTCGGGGTCGGTGACGCGCCAGGTCGCGGCGATCGTGACCGCCGTACCGGTGCCCGCGGGGTCCTCGGGGTCGACGCCGAGCCGGACCCGGTCGCCGACCGCCAGCCCGGCGGCCTCGGCGGCGTCCGCCTGGACCGCCGCCTCGTCCGTGGCGGCCGGCCAGGCGCCGTCGACCAGGGTGACGCCGCTCGCGCCCGCGCCCGACAGGGCCTCCTGCCGCGAGGGCGCGGGCAGGAGCGCCACCGACCAGCGGCCGAGGTCCTGCCCGTCGGCGTCCGTCGTGTACTGCGCCTCGGTCCGCACGTCGTAGGTGACCCGGTGCGGCACGCCGTCGAGCAGGTCGGCGAGCACCTCCTGCACGCGCGCGTCCTGGGCGTCGGCCGCGGCGCCGTCCGCGAGCCGGGTGGCGAGCTGTACCGCCCGCCCCGAGGGTTCGGCCGCGGCCAGACCGTCGCGCGCTCCCGCGGTCGCCGCCGCCTGCGTCCAGCCGACCGTCACGCCCAGGGCGCCGGTCAGCACGGCCACCAGCAGCCAGACGAGCGCGAGCAGGCCACGGTGCGCCGTGGACCGGCGGGCAAGGAGGGTGGCTCGACTCACGGGGCCAAGGTAGCCCGGGCCTGTGACACGCACGACGAAACTAGGGGCGCCCCGGGCAACGATCCGGTCACGCCGCTCAGCCCACGCGCTCCCCCTCCAGCGCTCCGCCCGCGGCGCGCCATCCCATGAGGCCGCGTGCCAGGCTCACCGCGTCGAACCCGAGCTCGGCGAGCAGGTTGGCCGCGCCCCGGGAGAGCAGGCCGCCCGTGCAGAAGGCGATCAGCACCCGGTCGTCGGGCAGCTCCTCGGCCCGCGCCTCCAGGTCGGTCAGCGGGAGGTGCAGCGACCCTGGGACGTGGTGGTCGCGCCATTCGCGCTCCCGGCGCACGTCGACCACCAGGGCACCCTCCTCGACGAGCCGGAGCGCCTCGGCGGCGCTCACCTCCGGCGGCCGCCGCAGGTAGTGGCGGACGCTCATCGCCGCGCCTCCCGCCGCACGTTGACCAGCGTGAGGACGCCGCCGAGCACCGGGACGAGCGCCAGGAGCCGCGTGCGCAGCAGGAGCCCCTGCCCGAGCAGGGCCGTGACCGCCACCGCGAGGTAGAGCGCGCCGTGCGCCGGGCCGAGCGCCGATGCGACACCTTCGACGTGCACCGTGGCGAGGTTGCCGAGCAGCAGCACCACGCTGACGAGCTCCAGCACCGAGAGCACCTCCAGCGTGCGCAGCAGCGGCCTCATACCGACCCCGGCCGCACGACCATGAGCACGACGACCGCGGCCCACAGCAGGTTGAAGACGCCGGTCAGCATGCTGAGCGGGCGAAGGCGGCCGGCGTCGCCCGGCGCGTCCAGCGCCGCGCGCTGGCCCGGCGCGATCCGCAGCGCGAGCAGGCCGCCCGCGACGGCGGTGAGCACCATCGCCACGACCACCCAGATCTCGCCCAGACGCCCCTGGACGGCCGCGAGCACCAGGCCGATCACGGGTACGACGAGGGCCAGCACGCCGTAGACCCGGGTCACGCCGTGCAGCACCTGGGCAACCGAGGCGCTCCGTTCGGACCGGGCGGACCGGGCGGACCGGGCGGACGGGTCCGCGGCAGAGGCCACACCGGGGCCTGTCGCACCGGCCGCGACGGGCGCGAAACGCGGGAACAGGCTGGTGGTCACCGCCACCGGGCCGACGAACAGGATGCCCGCGAGCACGTGCGCGGACAGCAGCAGATTCTCCATACCTTCAGCCTAACTGAAGGATGGTCATGCTTCAGACCGCCTGAAGGTTGGACCCGGCCCGCGTCACCGGCTCCGTGCCATGTGCTCCTCGATCTGCCGCCGCAGCGCCTCGGTGAGCACGGGATACTCCTCGGCGAACCGGGCGTCGAGCACGGCGACCCGCTCCGCCGCCTGGCCCAGCAGCCGCTCGCCGGCCGCGGTGACCCGCAGCCGCGACGCCGCGCCCGCCCGCGCCGTGGTGTCCTCGACCAGGCCGTCCGCCGCGAACGCGGCCACGGCGGTGTGGGCGCTCTGCACGGTGATGCGCGAGCGGCGGGCCAGCTCGCTGAACGAGACCCCAGGCGTGGCGCGGATGTGGCCCAGCAGGCCGTACTTGCGGGTCGTGAGGCCGAGCGGCTTGAGCGCGTCCGCGAACGCGACGTCCCAGACCCGGCCGATCGTCAGCAGGGCGATCGTCGGGCTGAACGGCGGCTTCTCGGGCATGGCAGCAGGCTATCCGCGGCGGCCACCGACGGCGTCCGGCAGCCCGCGCCCGGCGCGCCCCACAGAACCCGCCAGGGCATGACGCAGGCCCCCTCGCCATGGTGGGCCGGACGGCTCCACCAGGCCAGGGGGCCTCGTGACATCGGACGGCGGCCGGGCCGCCGTCGTACCTGCTAGCGCTGGTTCGCGGGCACGTACGGGCGCTCCGTGGCGCCCGTGTAGACCTGGCGCGGGCGCCCGATCTTGGTCTGCGGGTCCTTGATCATCTCGCGCCACTGGGCGATCCAGCCGGGCATCCGGCCCAGCGCGAACAGCGGCGTGAACATGGCCGGCTCGAAGCCCATGGCCTTGTAGATGAGGCCGGTGTAGAAGTCGACGTTCGGGTAGAGCTTGCGCTCCACGAAGTAGTCGTCCGAGAGGGCGATCTCCTCCAGGCCGCGCGCGATGTCGAGCAGCTCGTCCTTGGCGCCGAGCTTGTCGAGCACCTCGTCCGCGGACTTCTTCACGATCGCGGCGCGCGGGTCGTAGGACTTGTACACGCGGTGGCCGAAGCCCATCAGGCGCACGCCGTCCTGCTTGTTCTTGACCTTCTCCATGAAGGTCTCGACGGTCTCGCCGCCCGAGCGGATCTTCTCCAGCATGGTCAGCACGGCCTCGTTGGCCCCGCCGTGCGCCGGGCCCGAGAGCGCGTTCACGCCCGCGGCCACCGAGGCGTACAGGGTCGCGTTGGACGAGCCGACCACCCGCACCGTGGACGTGGAGCAGTTCTGCTCGTGGTCCGCGTGCAGCACGAGCAGCTTCTCCAGCGCGTCCACGATCACCGGGTCGGCCTCGTAGGCCTCGTACGGCGTCGCGAACGTCATGCGCAGGAAGTCCTCGACGTAGCCGCGCGAGTAGTCCGGGTACAGCAGGGGCTCGCCCACCCGGCGCCGGTGCAGGTAGGACGTGATGGTGCGCGTCTTGGCGAGCAGCAGCACGGTGGCCAGGTCGACCTGCTCGTCGTCCGCCGGGTCGAGCGACTCCGGATAGAACGTGGACAACGCGTTCACCGCGGAGGCGAGCACCGCCATCGGGTGCGCGTTGCGCGGGAACGTTCCCATGAACGTGCGGAAGTCCTCGTGCACCAGCGTGTGCCGGTTGACGCGCTCCGTGAACGCGTCCAGCTCCGTGGGGCTCGGCAGCTCGCCGTAGATGAGGAGGTAGGCCACCTCGAGGAAGCCGGAGGACTCGGCGAGCTGGTCGATGGGGTAACCGCGGTAGCGCAGGATGCCGGCGTCGCCGTCGATGTACGTGATCGAGGACTCGCACGACGCCGTGTTCATGAAACCGGGGTCGACCGTGACCAGACCCGTGTCCTTGAGCAGCGACGACACGACGATGCCGTCGTTGCCCTCGCTGGCGGCGACGACAGGCAGGGTGTGAGTGGTTCCGTCGACGGCGAGCTCGACGCGGCTCGAGCCGTCCAGCGGTGTGGAGGTCATGTCTTCCTTCCTGAGTGGCGCACGAGGGACGCTGCTGTGAAAGAAAGGTGTCGGGACAGCGTCGACCTGGGGCACGACAGTATCGCGCCCTGCTTTAGTTTTTCCAATCCATCGGTCAAGGCTGCGTGATGCGTGTCACAGCATCGGCAATCTGCGCGTCAGTCGAGGTCAGCGCCACCCGCGTGTGCGTGCCGTCGCCGTACAGGTGCCCCGGCGCGGTCAGGATGCCCCGGTCCGCGAACCACTCCGCGACCGCCAGGCCCGGGCGGCCGTCCGGCGCCGCCACCCAGAGGTACAGCCCGGCCTCCGACCCGTCGATGACGAACCCGGCCTCGGCGACCGCGGCGGCCAGCGCCCGGCGCCGGGCGCCGTAGGCCGCACGCTGGGCGGCGACGTGCGCGTCGTCCGACAGGGCCGCCGTCATGGCGGCCTGCACCGGCGCGGGCACGATGAGGCCCAGGTGCTTGCGGGTCTGCGTGAGGCCGGCGACAAGGGCGCCGTCGCCCGCGAGGAAGGCGGCGCGGTAGCCCGCGATGCTGGACTGCTTGGAGAGGGAGTACGCGGCGAGCAGGCCCTCGTGCGACCCGCCGCACACGCGCGGGTCGAGGATCGAGGGGACGCCGCCCGTGCCCGTCGCGGCGTCGTAGGGGGAATCCCACACCAGCTCGGCGTAGCACTCGTCGGAGACGACGACGGCGCCGATCGCGCGGGCGGCGTCGACCACGGCGCGCAGCGCCTCGACGTCGAGCACCCGGCCGGTGGGGTTGCCCGGGCTGTTGACCCAGACCATCTTCACGTCGTCGCGGCCGGCCCAGTCGGCGACGTCGTCCGTCGCGAGCGGTGTGGCACCGGCCGCTCGGATGCCCGCGAGGTAGGTGGGGTAGGCGACGGCGGGGTGCACCACCACGTCGCCGGGGCCCAGGTGCAACAGGGAGGGCAGCAGGCCCACGAGCTCCTTGGAGCCGACGGTCGGCACGACCGCTGCCGGGTCGAGGCCCGGCACCCCGCGGCGCCGGGCGAACCAGTCGGCCACGGCCTGGCGCAGCGCGGGCGTGCCCGCGGTCATCGGGTAGCCCGGCGCGTTCGACGCGGCCTCGAGCGCCCGCCGCACGACCTCGGGCGTCGGGTCCACGGGCGTGCCCATGGAGAGATCGATCAGCCCGCCCGGGTGGGCCTTCGCCGTGGTGGTGATGCCGTCGATCGAGTCCCAGGCGAAGGGCAGGTCCGAGAGGTCGTGCAAGCCCACGTCAGGCCTGGGGCGGAAGGGCCGCGATCATCGGGTCGTCCTTCTGGATGACGCCCATCTTCGCGGCGCCGCCGGGCGAGCCCAGGTCGTCGAAGAACTCCACGTTCGCGCGGTAGTAGTCCTTCCACTCGTCGGGGACGTCGTCCTCGTAGTAGATGGCCTCGACCGGGCAGACCGGCTCGCAGGCGCCGCAGTCCACGCACTCGTCCGGGTGGATGTACAGGGAGCGGCTGCCCTCGTAGATGCAGTCCACGGGACACTCCTCGATGCACGCCCGGTCCTTGACGTCGACGCACGGCTGAGCGATCACGTAGGTCACTTGGAGGGTGTCCTTCCACTTCCGGACTGAGGATCATGCACGATGCCGACCGCGGTACGACCCGGCGGGGCGATCCTAGTATCTCTCGGGACGCCCCCTGATCCCCACCGGTCTCACGCAGCGGAAGGAGAACCGACGTGACATTCGCTACACCGGCCGCGCCCGGAGGGTGGCGGGGCCTGCGCCCCGGCACCCGGGTGGTGGTCCGGCGCCGCCTGGCGCCCGCCGGCCGCGTCGTGTCGGACGGCGGCACGGAGCACCGCTGGACGGACCTGATCGGCTTCGTCGTCGAGGTGTCGGACGCCGGCCTGCGGCTGCGCACCGACCCCGTCCCGGGCCGCGGCGAGCCGCAGGAGGTCGACGTGGCGGCCGCCGACATCGAGGCCGCCAAGCCGATCCCCCCGCGACCCGTCAGGCCTTCTGGTCCACCCAGATGACGCCGGTCGGGCACATGCTCACGGCCTCCTGCACCGCGAAGTCGTGCTCGGCCGAGGGCCGCTCGTCGAGCAGCACGACGATGCCCTCCTCGTCCTGGTCGAACACGTCGGGTGCGAGCAGGACGCACTGGCCGGCGCCGCAGCAGGCGTCGCGGTCCACGTTGATCTTCATGGGGGTCACTCTCCCCACTCAACGGGCAGTTCGTCGAATCCGGCCACGAGCAGGCCCTCCTTGCGCGGCACCGTCTCGACGGGTACCGCCAGCCGGAGGCCCGGCACCTTGCGCACCAGGGCGGCGAGCACGATCTGCAGCTCGGTGCGCGCCAGCGACTGGCCGAGGCACGAGTAGGAGCCCGCGCCGAACGAGAGGTGAGGGTTCGGACGGCGTCCGAGGTCCATCTCGTCCGCGCCCTCGAACGTGCCCTCGTCCCGGTTCGCCGCCGCGAGGCTGCACACCACGGTCGTGCCCGCGGGCACGGTCTCGCCCGCGATCTCGATCTCCTCGTCCACCCAGCGCACCATGCCGAAACCCGCGTTCGGGTCGAACCGCAGCGACTCCTCGACCGCGCTGCGGACCAGCGACGGGTCGGCGACGAGCTGCTCCCACCGGGAGCGGTCGCCCAGGAACAACGCCATCATCTTGGCGATGTGGCTCGCGGTGGTCTCGTGGCCGGCCACGAGCAGCGCCATGCTGGTGCCGATCACGGTCTGTGCCGTCAGCCGCGGGTCGTTCTGGTCCACGAGCGCGATGAGCTCGGAGATCAGGTCCTGGCCCGGGTCCGCCCGCTTGGCCTCGACCAGGCCGGCCATGTACGCGCCGAACTCCTGGCGCGCCGCCGAGATCTCCTCCTGCGTGTACCGCGTGGTGCTCAGTGCCGTGTCCGACCAGTACGGGAACCGCTCCCGCTCGTCCTCGGGCACGCCCAGCAGCTCGCAGATCGCCCACACGGGCAGCGGGAACGCGACGGACGGGACCAGGTCCGCGCTCGTGCCGGCCGCCAGCATGTCGTCGATGAGCTGCTCGGCCTTCGCCTCGATGCCGGGAGCCATCGCCTGCACCCGCTTGGCGGTGAACGTCGCGTTGACGAGCCGCCGCCAGGCCTGGTGCTGCTCCTCGTCCGCCATGACCCCGGTCGGGTCGTTGCTGAACGTGCCGCCGTCGTCCTGGGAGCCCACGCCCGTGCCGCCCGCCGGGATGACGCGGCCGAACCGGCCGTCGGTGAGCATGGCGCGGACGTCGTCGTACCGGGTCAGCAGGGTGGCCTCGCCGCCGCTGGCGAGGCGCACCCTGGCCACGGGGCACTGCTGGCGCAGCTCGGCCCACTCCGGTGGCGGCTCGATCGCACGATCCGACGGGATGGGGTAATCGAGCAGGTCAGACATGTTGTCCTCCGGTTGGCTGAGGGGGTTGTGTCCCGCCCATCCAATACCGGTCCGGGTGAATCGGACAAGGGTGTCCGGTTACTCAGGCGTTGGCGACCAGGCCCAGCTCCGCCACGCTCGCCAGGTGCTGGTGGCGCGGCACGATCCGGACGGTGTAGCCGAACGGCCCGGAGGTGTCCAGGCCCACCTCCCCGCCGAACGCGTGCCGCCCCGCCTCGTAGGACTCCACCAGCGCGAGGGACTCGGCGGTGAACTCGTCGATGACGTCGGCCTCGGTGACCCGCCCGTGCACCACCTGCACGTCCACGTCGTCCGGCGACAGCGGCCCGAGCGAGACGTAGGCCCGCACCGTCAGCCGGTCCCCGACCCGCACCGCCTCGCCGATGCCCGCCGACTCGACGTGGTCAACGCGCACCTGCGGCCACGAGCCGCGCACGTGGGCCTTCCAGCCCGCGAGGTCCTTGGCCGCGGCGAACCCGTCGGCGGCGAGCACGCGCCCGGCCTGCGCCGCGGGCGCGTACAGCCCGTGCACGTACTCGGAGACCATCCGCGTGGCCTGCACCTTGGGGCCGAGCGTGGCCAGCGTGTGCCGCACCAGCTCCAGCCAGCGGCTCGGCACGCCGTCGGCGGACCGGTTGTAGAAGGCGGGCGCCACCTGGGACTCCACCAGGTCGTAGAGCGCGGCGGCCTCCAGGTCGTCACGGCGGTCGGCGTCCTCGACGCCGTCGGCCGTCGGGATGCCCCAGCCGTTCTCGCCGTCGTACCACTCGGCCCACCAGCCGTCCTCGATCGAGAGGTTCAGGCCGCCGTTGAGCGCGCTCTTCATCCCGGAGGTGCCGGACGCCTCCAGGGGCCGCAGCGGGTTGTTCAGCCAGACGTCGCAGCCCGGGTACAGCGACTGCGCCATGCCGATGTCGTAGTTCGGCAGGAACACGATGCGGTGCCGCACCTCGGGGTCGTCGGCGAACCGGACGAGCTGCTGGATGAGCCGCTTGCCGGAGTCGTCGGCCGGGTGCGACTTGCCGGCCACGATGAGCTGCACGGGCCGCTCGGGGTGCAGCAGGAGCGCCTTGAGCCGCTCCTGGTCGCGCAGCATGAGCGTGAGCCGCTTGTAGGTGGGCACGCGCCGCGCGAAGCCGATGGTGAGCACGTCGGGCGACAGCACGTCGTCCACCCAGCCGAGCTCCGCCGGGGACGCCCCGCGCTCGCGCCAGGACTTGCGCACCCGGCGCCGGGCCTCGGCCACCAGCTCGCCGCGCATCTCGCCGCGCAGGGCCCACAGCTCGGCGTCCGACACCTTGCTCGCGTCCAGCCAGCCGGCCGACGCCTCGGGCGCCGTGATCTCGTCCAGGCCCATGCGCTCGGCCTCGACGGCGGCCAGCCGCGGCGCCACCCAGGTGGGCGAGTGCACGCCGTTGGTGACCGACGTGATCGGCACCTCGCGCGAGTCGAACCCGGGCCACAGGCCCTCGAACATCTCTCGGGAGACCTGGCCGTGCAGCAGCGAGACACCGTTCGCCCGGCCGCCGAGCCGCAGGCCCATCACCGCCATGTTGAACACGGTGGGGTCGCCGCCGTCGTAGTCCTCGGCGCCGAGCGCGAGCACGGTCTCGACCGGCACGCCGGGCATCGTGTTGTCGCCGCCGAAGTAGGCGCTGACCAGCTCCTTCGGGAACCGGTCGATGCCCGCGGGCACCGGCGTGTGCGTGGTGAAGACGGTGGCCGCGCGCACGGCCTCGTGGGCCTCGCCCACGCTGAGCCCCGACCCCACGAGCTCGCGGATGCGCTCCACGCCGAGGAAGCCCGCGTGGCCCTCGTTGGTGTGGTAGACCTCGGGCTCCGGCGCGCCGGTGAGGCGCGACCAGGCGCGCAGCGCGCGCACGCCGCCCACGCCGAGCAGCAGCTCCTGCTGCAGGCGGTGCTCTCCCCCGCCGCCGTACAGCCGGTCGGTGACCTTGCGGGCCGCGTCGTCGTTCTCCGGCACGTTCGAGTCGAGCAGCAGCAGCGGCACGCGGCCGACGGCGGCGACCCAGACGTGCGCGTGCAGGCTGCGCCCGCCGGGCAGGGCCAGCGAGATGACGGCGGGCGTGCCGTCCTCCTCGCGCAGGACCGCCAGCGGCAGGCCGTCCGGGTCGAGCAGCGGGTAGGTCTCGACCTGCCAGGCGTCCCGCGTCAGGGACTGCCGGAAGTAGCCGGCGCCGTACAGCAGGCCCACGCCCACGATGGGCACGCCCATGTCGGACGCGCTCTTGAGGTGGTCGCCCGCCAGGATGCCGAGGCCGCCCGAGTACTGCGGCAGCACCGAGGTGATGCCGAACTCCGGCGAGAAGTAGGCGATCGCGTGCGGCAGCTCGCCGCCCGACGTCGTGGTCTGGCCCTGGTACCACCGCGGGTCCCGCAGGTAGCGGTGCAGGTCGTCGGACGCCGCCCGCACGCGGCCCGTGAACTCCTCGTCGGCCGCGAGCGCCGCGAGGCGGTCGGAGCCGAGCGCCGCGAGCAGGGCGACGGGGTCGCCCCGGACGTCGGACCAGAGGTCGGGGTCGATGCTCGCGAACAGCTCGCGCGTCGGCGCGTGCCAGGACCAGCGGAGGTTCTGGGCCAGCTCGTCGAGCGCCGCGAGCTGCTCGGGGAGGACCGTGCGGACGGTGAATCTGCGGATCGCTCTCACCGGCAGAACACTACGCACATGTGGGGGCGAGCACACCTGTTGCCCGCGGCTTCACGGACCCGTCCGACGACGTTCACCGGACCTCGGCGCGCCCCACAGGCGAGTCCCCCACGAGGGTCGATAGCGTGTTCCGGTGAGCCCGCACACGAGTCCCGGCCGGATCGGCCGCATCCCCGTCCTCGAGGTCGCTCCCGTCGTCGAGGGCGGCCGCTGGCCTGCGAAGGCGGTGGTCGGCGAGGTCGTGCCCGTCGAGGCCACGGTCTTCCGCGAGGGGCACGACGCCGTTGCCGCGACGGCCGTGCTCGTCGCCCCGGACGGGACGGACCACTCGTGGGCGCCCATGGTCGACGTCGCGCCCGGCCTGGACCGCTTCCGCGGCGAGCTGCAGCCCGACGCCGAGGGCGACTGGTCCTTCCGTGTCGAGGGGTGGTCGGACCCGTTCGCCACGTGGACGCACGACGCGGGGATCAAGATCGCCGCGGACATCGACACCGAGCTCATGCTCGCCGAGGGGGTGCGCCTCTTCGACAAGATCTGCCGCCTGGTGCCCGGCGACCCGCTGGTCGCCGCCGGCCGGACGGCGCGCGACGCGCGGGTGCTGACGGCGGCCGCCAAGGCGCTGGCCGACACCCGCCGTCCGGCCCCGGCGCGGTTCGCGGCGGCGACGTCGCCCGAGGTGGTCGAGGCTCTGCGCCGCGCGCCGCTGCGCGAGCTGGTCTCGGCGTCGGACACGTACCCGCTCCGGGTCTCGCGGAAGCTCGCGCTGGCGGGGTCCTGGTACGAGATGTTCCCCCGGTCGGAGGGCGCGTACCAGAAGAAGGACGGCACGTGGGTGTCGGGCACGTTCGCGACGGCGGCGAAGCGCCTGCCGGGCATCGCGGCGATGGGGTTCGACGTCGTCTACCTGACGCCGGTCTCCCCCATCGGGACCACGTTCCGCAAGGGCCGCAACAACACGCTGGAGGCGGCGCCCGGCGACCCGGGCAGCCCGTACGCCATCGGGTCGGCGGACGGCGGGCACGACGCGATCCACCCCGACCTGGGCACGGAGGCGGACTTCCGGGACTTCGTCGCCGCCGCACGAGCTGAGGGGCTGGAGGTCGCGCTCGACATCGCCCTGCAGTGCTCGCCGGACCACCCCTGGGTCACCGAGCACCCCGAGTGGTTCGTGGTGCGTGCGGACGGTTCGATCGCCTACGCGGAGAACCCGCCCAAGAAGTACCAGGACATCTACCCGCTCAGCTTCGACACCGACCCCGACGGGCTGTACGAGGCGGTGCTCGGGGTGATCCGCACGTGGATCGACCGGGGCGTCACCCTGTTCCGCGTGGACAACCCGCACACCAAGCCCCTGGACTTCTGGGAGTGGCTGCTGGCGGAGGTCCACGCGACCAACCCGGAGGTCATCTTCCTGTCGGAGGCGTTCACCAAGCCCGCGATGATGCTGACGCTGGCCCGGATCGGCTTCCACCAGTCGTACACCTACTTCACCTGGCGCAACACCAAGGAGGAGGTCGAGGAGTACCTGGCCGAGGTGAGCGGGCCGCAGGGCTCGGTGCTCCGCCCGTCGTTCTGGCCAACCACGCACGACATCCTCCCGCCCTACCTCATCGAGGGCGGCGTCTCGGCGTTCGCGGTGCGGGCCGTGCTGGCCGCCACGGGCTCGCCGACGTGGGGCATCTACTCCGGCTACGAGCTGGTGGAGAACGTCCCCCGCCCCGGCGTCGAGGAGCAGATCGACAACGAGAAGTACGAGTACCGGCCGCGGGACTGGTCGCGGGCGGACGACTACGGGATCGCCCTGCTGCTGGGCGAGCTGAACGCGATCCGCCGCGCGCACCCGGCCCTGCAGCAGCTGCGCAACCTGACCGTGCACCCCACGACGAACGACCAGGTGGTCGCGTACTCGCGCCGGATCGGCGCCGATCACGCGTCGCGCGCGACAGCGACGCCACCGGGCCGCACCATGAGAGCAGGGGGTAACGATCGGCGTGCCCCGCGGCACGACGACGTGATCGTGGTCGTGCTGAACCTGGACCCCCGGAACGTGCAGGAGTCTGTAGTGCACCTGGATCTCTCCGCCCTCGGCCTCAGTGCCCCCGACGGCGACGACAACGCCCCGTTCTACGTGGCACACGACCTGCTGTCCGGCGAGACCTACGGCTGGGGAGCTCATCCCTGGGTGCGGCTCGACCCCCAGGTCCGGGTGGCCCACGTCCTCCAGGTGGGTCCGGCATGACGACGTTCGGGCCGGGTGGCCCCGCCGTCGGGCCGCCGGAGGGATACCCCGCACAGCCGACGCCGCCGGCCGGGCCGGAGCCGACGCCGGCCCGTCCGTCCGTGAACGTGCCCAACCCGCCGTCGGTCCCGGTGCCCGTCCAGGCCCTGCCGCCGCGTCGGCAGCCGCGCCTGGACGCCCGCCGCAAGGGCCTGTCGGACGACCCGGAGTGGTACAAGAAGGCCGTCTTCTACGAGGTGATGATCCGGTCGTTCTCCGACTCGGGCGACGGCGGGTCGGGCGACCTGCGCGGCCTCGTGGAGCGGCTCGACTACCTGGAGTGGCTCGGCATCGACTGCCTGTGGCTGCCGCCGTTCTTCCCGTCGCCGCTGCGCGACGGCGGGTACGACGTGGCCGACTTCACCGCCGTCTCGCCGCAGTTCGGCACGATGTCGGACTTCAGCGACCTGGTCGCCGCCGCGCACGAGCGCGGCATCCGCGTGGTCATCGACCTGGTCATGAACCACACGAGCGACGCGCACCCGTGGTTCCAGGCGTCGCGCGCCGACCCGGACGGCCCGTACGGCGACTTCTACGTGTGGAGCGACGACGCCACGCAGTACCAGGACGCGCGCATCATCTTCGTGGACACCGAGACGTCGAACTGGACGTTCGACCCGGTGCGGCGCCAGTACTTCTGGCACCGGTTCTTCAGCCACCAGCCCGACCTCAACTTCGAGAACCCGCGCGTCGTGGAGGCCATGCTCGACGTCGCCCGGTTCTGGCTGCAGCTCGGCGTGGACGGGTTCCGGCTCGACGCCGTGCCGTACCTGTTCGAGGCCGAGGGCACCAACTGCGAGAACCTGCCCGAGACGCACGGGTTCCTGCGCAAGGTGCGCCGCATGCTGGACACCGAGTTCCCGGGCCGCATCATGCTGGCCGAGGCGAACCAGTGGCCGGCGGACGTCGTGGAGTACTTCGGCACGGACGACGACCCCGAGTGCCACATGTGCTTCCACTTCCCCGTGATGCCCCGCATCTTCTACGCGATCCGTGACCAGCGGGCCCGCCAGCTCCTGGAGATCCTCGCCGACACCCCCGCGATCCCCGCGAGCGGGCAGTGGAGCACGTTCCTGCGCAACCACGACGAGCTCACGCTGGAGATGGTCTCGACCGAGGAGCGCGCCAGCATGTACGGCTGGTACGCGCCCGACCCGCGGATGCGGGCCAACGTGGGCATCCGGCGGCGGCTCGCGCCGCTGCTGGACAACGCCCGCAAGGAGATCGAGCTGGCCAACGCGCTCCTGCTGTCGATGCCCGGCACGCCGTGCCTCTACTACGGCGACGAGATCGGCATGGGCGACAACATCTGGCTGCCCGACCGCGACGCGGTGCGCACCCCGATGCAGTGGACGCCGGACCGCAACGCGGGCTTCTCCACGGCCGACCCGGGCAAGCTGTACCTGCCGCTCGTGCAGTCGCTGGTGCACCACTACCAGCACACCAACGTGGAGGCCCAGCTCGCGCAGCCGACATCGCTGCTGCACTGGATGCACAACATGCTGGCGTTCCGGCGCCTGCACCCCACGTTCGGGACGGGCGACTTCACGGCGCTCGACTGCAACGACGAGTCGGTCATCGCGTTCACCCGGTCGTCGGCCGAGGAGACGCTGCTGATCGCCGCGAACCTGTCGGCCACGGCGCGCTCGTCCACGATCAAGCTGCCGGGGTACGCCGGCTGGACGCTGACGGACGTGTTCGGCGGCGCCGCGTTCCCGGGCGTCGGCGACGACGGCATCCTGACGATGACGTGGGGCGCCCGCGACTTCTACTGGCTGGTGCTGGCCCCGCCCGTGCCGGCCGGGACGAACGGCTCCACCGGCACGAGCGAACCCGTCGGGCAGGCGCGAGAGGGGTGAGCCCGGCGCGTCCCGTCCACGTCTCCCCAGGCGCCGCGCACCTCCCACCGGAGGTGCTGCGGCTCCTGGACACGTGGCTGCCCGCGCAGCGCTGGTACCCGGTGCCCGCCGAGGGCGTGACGCACGAACCGTGGCTCACGGTCACGTTCGGCGGCGTGGCCGACGTCGTGGTCGCACTCCTGCGGCTGGTCGGCCCGGGTCTGGCGGCGGGCGACGAGTCGCTGGTGATCCAGGTCCCGCTGGTCCTGACCCCCACGGCGGAGCCGGAGGCGGACACCGCCGACACCGAGGCGGCCGGCCTCATCGGGACGGTCACCACGGCGTCGGGCACCGCGACCGTGCACGACGGCGGGGTCCACCCCGCGGCCTGGCACGCCTACTTCACCGCCGCCCTGCCCGCCGCGTGCGAGCCCGAGGACTGCGCCGAGCTCCGCGACGCGCGGCGCATCTCCGGGGAGCAGTCGAACACGTCGGTGGTGCTCCCGGCCCTGCCGCACGCGACCGGGCGCGGCGGGATGCTCAAGATCCTGCGGACGGTCGCCCTGGGGCCGCACCCCGACGTCGTGATCCCGGAGGCCCTGACGCGGGCCGGCTGGGACGGCGTGCCCCGCTTCCTCGGCGCGGTGGAGCTGCCCGCCACTGGCGCCGGGGCAGCCGGCTCGCGCGGTACCGCGCACGGCGGCGACGCCGGGCCCGTGGCGCACCTCGCGGTGCTCTCCGAGCTCGTGCACGAGGGGACCGACGGGTTCGAGCTGGCCTGCGGGTACGCCGCCCGGGACGAGGACTTCGGGGAGCGGGCCGCCGAGCTGGGCGCCGTCGTCGCGCACCTGCACGCCGCCCTGCGCGAGGCCCTGGGCCCCGGGCCCACGCTCGAACCGGCCGGGTTCATGGGGGTGCTGCGGCGCCGGGCCGCCGAGGCCTTCGCGGACGTCCCCGCCCTGGCCCCGCAGCGCGCGGGCGTCGCCGCCCTGTACGAAGCGCTGAGCGCCCGGCTGGCGACGGTCGTCGAGCGCGGCGACGTCGTGCCGCTGCAGCCGATCCACGGCGACCTGCACCTCGGGCAGGCGCTCTGGTCGCCGGACGGCTGGAAGGTCCTCGACTTCGAGGGCGAGCCGCAGCGCCCCGTGTCCGAGCGCACGGCGCCCGACCTGCCGCTGCGCGACGTCGCCGGGCTGCTCCGGTCGCTGGACTACGCCGCCGCCGTCGGGCAGGCCACGGACCCGCACTGGGTGTCGCACGCGCAGGTCAGTTTTCTCGAGGGGTACCGGCAGGCCAGCGGCGAGGCGCACGGCGAGACCGTGCGCCCGGTCGACGGCGCGACGTCGACGGGCAGCCCGCTCGACGTCGGCACCGCCGAGCTCCTGCTGCGTTCCCTGACCGTGGACAAGGCGCTGTACGAGGTGGTCTACGAGTTCCGGCACCGCCCCGCGTGGACGCACATCCCGCTCGCCGCCGTGGAGCGCGTGCTCGGCTCGTGACCTGGGCATCGGTACGCGCCGGGTACGTGTCGCACGTCACGCGCCCGACGTGGAAAGGTAAACCCATGGCTGACCTGCCCGACGTCGACCTCGAGGTCCTGACCGCTGTCGCGTCCGGAACCCACCACGACCCGCACACCGTGCTCGGCCCGCACCTGCTGGACGGGCCCTGGACCGTGGTGCGCGCCCTGCGCCCGCTCGCCGACGAGGTGGTCGTCGTCACGGCGAGCGCCGAGGTGTCCGCCACGCACCAGGGTGCGGGCGTGTGGGCCGCCGTCGTCCCGGCCGCCGAGGAGGAGGACGGCTCCCGGCACGCCCCCGACTACCGGATCCGTACCCGCTCCGGCACGGACACCTGGGAGTCCGACGACCCGTACCGGTTCCTGCCCACCCTCGGCGAGGTGGACCTGCACCTGATCGGCGAGGGCCGGCACGAGCAGCTCTGGCAGGTGCTCGGCGCCAACGTGCACCGGTACCCGAGCTCGGCCGGCGACATCGCCGGCGTCGCCTTCGCGGTGTGGGCGCCGAACGCGCGCGGCGTGCGGCTCGTGGGCGACCACAACGGCTGGGGCGGCACGCACCCCATGCGGTCGCTCGGCGCCACGGGCGTCTGGGAGCTGTTCGTCCCCGACGTCGGCCCCGGCCTGCGGTACAAGTTCGAGATCCTGGGCGCCGACGGCGTCTGGCGCGCGAAGGCCGACCCGCTCGCCAAGGCGACGGAACAGCCGCCCGCCACCGCGAGCGTCGTGACCACCTCGACGTACGAGTGGCAGGACGACGCCTGGCTCGCCGCCCGGTCGGCCACCGACCCGCACTCCGCGCCGCTGAGCGTGTACGAGGTGCACCTGGGCTCGTGGCGCCCGGGTCTGGGCTACCGGGAGCTCGCGGAGCAGCTCACCGCGTACGTCGTGGAGCAGGGCTTCACGCACGTGGAGCTGCTGCCCGTCGCGGAGCACCCGTACGGCGGTTCGTGGGGCTACCAGGTCACCAGCTACTACGCGCCGACGTCGCGGTTCGGCTCGCCCGACGACTTCCGGTACCTGGTCGACCGGCTGCACCAGGCCGGCGTCGGCATCGTCCTGGACTGGGTGCCCGCGCACTTCCCGCGCGACGAGTTCGCCCTGGCCCGGTTCGACGGGACGCCCCTGTACGAGCACCCCGACCCGAGGCGCGGCGAGCAGCAGGACTGGGGCACGCTGATCTTCGACTTCGGCCGCCGCGAGGTGCGCAACTTCCTGGTCGCCAACGCCACGTACTGGTTCGAGGAGTTCCACGTCGACGCGCTGCGCGTGGACGCCGTCGCCTCGATGCTCTACCTCGACTACTCGCGCAAGGAGGGCGAGTGGACGCCCAACGTGCACGGCGGGCGGGAGAACCTGGAGGCCATCGCGTTCCTCCAGGAGGCGAACGCGACCGCGTACCGGCGTACGCCCGGCGTGATGATGATCGCCGAGGAGTCCACGGCGTTCCCCCAGGTCACGGGCCCGACGTCGAGCGGCGGGCTGGGCTTCGGCCTGAAGTGGAACATGGGCTGGATGAACGACACCCTGCGCTACCTCGCGGAGGACCCGTACAACCGGCGCTACCACCACGGCGAGCTGACGTTCTCGCTGGTGTACGCGTTCACGGAGCAGTTCGTGCTGCCGATCAGCCACGACGAGGTGGTGCACGGCAAGGGTTCGCTGCTGCGCAAGATGCCCGGCGACCGGTGGCAGCAGCTCGCCGGCGTCCGCTCGTTCCTGGCCTACCAGTGGAGCCACCCCGGCAAGCAGCTGCTGTTCATGGGGTGCGAGTTCGCGCAGGACACGGAGTGGGCCGAGTCCGAGGGCCTGCGCTGGGACCTGCTCGGTGATGCCGGGCACTCCGGCGTGCAGCACCTCGTTCGCGACCTGAACGCGCTCTACCGCGCGACGCCCGCGTTGTGGGAGCTCGACTTCGACCCGGCGGGCTTCGAGTGGCTCGAGTCCGACGACGCCGACCACAACGTGCTCGCCTACGTGCGCCGGTCACGCTCCGGGGACCCGGTGGTCGTGGTCGTGAACTTCGCGGGGGTGCCGCACGAGGGGTACCGCCTGCCGCTCCCGGAGGTGCCGTGGGCGGACGGGGCCGCTGAGGCGGGTGCGGCCGCTCCGGGAGGCGCGGCCGCTCCGGCGGGTGCGGCCGGCGGCGCGGTCGAGACCCTGCCGCCCGCCGAGCCGGTCGAGACGGCGCTCCGGCCGGGCCCCGCCGCGACGGGACCGCTGGTCGACGCCGTCGAGCGCGGCACCGGACCCGTGTGGCGCGAGGTGCTGAACACCGACGCCACGGTGTACGGCGGCTCGGGCGTGGGAAACATGGGCAGCGTCCAGGCCGAGCCGGTCCCGCACCACGGCCGCGCGTGGTCGGCGCCGATGCGGATCCCCCCGCTGGGCGCCCTCATCCTGATCCCGGAGCGTTCCGCCGTCCCGGAGTAACCCGATTCCCTTTGAGGCCCGGCTTTC
>NZ_JBHWZO010000117.1:0-18633 GCF_042728455.1 Promicromonospora sp. NPDC060204 | reverse complement strand
CTCGGCATCCCGGGGATGTCGAGTCAGCCAGTTGGTCGTCAGCCGGGTGGGCTAGTTGAGCGTCGCCAGCTCGTCCGCCGGGTCCGCGCCGTTCGCGATGTTCTGCAGCACGACGCCGAGGTCGTTCTCCAGCCCGTCGTTGTCGGCCGAGACCAGCTTGCGCGGGTACTCGGCGGCTGCGAGCGCGTCGGTCACCTGCTGCACGCTCTCCAGCGCGGTCTCGTTCTCGTCCTCGGACAGCTCGGCGCTGACGTCGGTCGCCGCCGGGAAGCCCTGCAGGGTGTCGACCCAGATCTGCTGGCCCTCGCCCACCGTGAGGAACTCCGCGAACTTGGTGGCGGCGTCCAGCTTGGGCCCCTCCAGGTCGGCGCTCAGGGCGAGCGCGTAGTCCACGCCGCTGGTCGACGTCGCCTCGTCGTCACCGATCGTCGGGAACGGCGCCATGCCGAGGACGTCGTCCTCGACGGCGCTGCCCGGCGTCTCCGCGTTGCCGGCGAGCGCGGCGCTCACGTGCCAGGAGCCCGTCGGCATCGCCAGCGACTTGCGGGCGAGCAGGTAGTCGTCGCGCGCCGACGGGTAGGTCGTCGTCGACGTCGCCGCCTGCTGGAACACGCCGTCGTCGAACAGCTTCTGCCACGCGGTCGCGGCCTCGACGAGGGTGTCCGAGTCCCAGGGGGACTCGCCGGCGGCCGCGGCGTAGATCTCGCCGCCGTCGCCGTACTGGTTGCTCAGCCAGACGAAGAAGTCCGCGGCGTGCCAGGTGTCGGCGGCGCCCATCGCGAAGCTGGAGTACCCGGCGTCCTGCGCGGCCTTGCTCACCTCGACGAGGCTCGCGTAGTCGGTCGGCAGCTCCAGGCCCAGCTCGTCGAACAGGGTCTGGTTGTAGAGGTAGAACTCGCTGCCCGCCGTGAGGATCGGCAGCGCCTTGACCTCGCCGTCCGACGTCGTCGTCTCCTCCAGGAGCTCCGGCTTGACGCCGTCGATCCAGTCGGCGGCGTACTCCTCGGTGCCGAGCGCGTACTCCGCGTAGTCGTCGAACGCCGACGTGGTCTGGATGCCGTACATGTCCGGCACCTCGCCCGCGAGGATCAGGTTGTCGAGCTCGCTGAGGTAGTCGCTGGCGCCGTCCGCGCCCTGGAAGTCGATCTTGATGTCGGGGTTCTCGGCCTCGAAGGCCTCGACGATCGGCTGCCACTGCTCGAGCGACGGGATCCAGGTGCGGTAGGTGAGGGTGACTGTGCCGTCGTCGGCGACGCCGTCGTCCCCGCCCCCGGCGCAGCCGGCGAGCAGGACGAGGGCGGACGCCGCACCGGTGGCGGCGAGCAGACGACGGGGGACGGCACGAGGCGATCTGAACATTGATCCTCCTTGATGGTGAACAGTGCTGGTGCGGGCCGTTGGAACGGGTCGCGGGGTTTCCTTCAGCTCTTGACGGCGCCGGCCGTGAGGCCGGACTGCAGGTAGCGCTGGCTGAAGAGGTAGACGATGACCGAGGGGATGGTCATGAGGATCAGGCCCGCGTACAGCTGGCCGATCTGCTCCTGGCTCATCCGCTCGAACTGGAGCAGCGCGATGGCCTGGGTCACCGGGTACTTCTCGGGCGACGAGATGAGCAGGTTCGGGAGCAGGTACTCGTTCCAGGAGTACACGAACGAGAGCACGCTGACGTTGGCCAGGAGCGGCCCGCTCAGCGGCAGGAAGATGCGCCACAGGATCCCGAAGGGACGGGCGCCGTCGATGGTCGCGGCCTCGACGAGCTCGGTCGGGATGCCGTCGAAGTGGTTCTTGGTGAGCAGGAGCATCGTCATCACGTTGAACGCGACGAGCGGGATGATCACGCCGAAGTAGCTGTCGCGGAGCCCGAGGCTGTTGATCGAGAAGAACAGCGGGGTCACCACGGACGCCACGGGCACCGCGAGGCATGCGAGCAGGGCCCGGTAGAGGAACACCCGGCCGGGGAACCGCATCCGGGAGAACGCGTAGCCGCCCAGGCAGGAGATGACGACGATGACCACGGTGGACCCGCCGGCCATCAGGAAGCTGTTCCCGATCGCCGACCAGTAGTTGAACTGGTCGTGGTTCAGGACCGCCGCGTAGTTGCCGACGCCGCCCACGGCGAACGACTTCTGGATCGCCACCACGATGGGGTAGATCCACATGATCGCGAGGATGCCGAGCACCCCGTACATGGCGACCCAGGCGAGGAGCCTCTTGCGCTTCATCGGTTCAGTTCTCCCGGTTGCTGAGACGCATCTGGACGACGGCCAGGGCGAACGCGACGACGAGGATGACGATGCCGATCGCGGACGAGTAGCCGGCCTCCCGGTCGAGTCGCGCCTGGTAGAGGAAGGTGCTGAGGAAGTGGGTCGAGACGCCCGGCCCGCCCTGCGTCGTCAGCCACACGGAGTCGAAGGTCTTGAGCGAGCCGACGATGCCGAGGGTGATCAGCACGCTCGTGGTGCCGCGCAGCGACGGGATGGTGATGCTGAACAGGCGGCGCCACCAGCCGGCGCCGTCGAGCTCCGCGGCCTCGTAGAGCTCGTCGGGGATGGCCATCAGGCCGGCGAAGTAGACCATCATCGAGAAGCCCATCCACGAGAAGACGTTGATGGCCGAGATGGACCAGACGCCGAGGTCGGCGCCGAGCCACTGGATGGTGTCGTTCGCGCCGAGCAGCCCCAGCGCGCGCAGCGTCTCGTTCAGCGCGCCGTAGTTGGCCTCGAGCATGTACTTGAAGACCGTCGCGATGATCGCGGGAGCCATCGCGATGGGCGCGAAGAACAGCGCCTTGAAGAAGTTGCTCCCGGGGATGCGCTCCTTGGCGATCACGGCGATCAGCAGGCCGAGCACGGCCTGCAGGGTGACCGTGGCGATCATGAACTTCACCGTGTTGCCCAGGGCGATGTAGAACGTCCGGTCCTGGAACAGCTCGGCGTAGTTCGCCAGCCCGATGAACTCCATGCGCGTCAGGCCGTTCCAGTCGGTCAGGCTCGCGTAGACGGCGAACCCGATCGAGAAGTACAGCAGCACGCCGGCGATGATCACGATGGGCGCCACGTAGAGGTAGGGCGCCCAGCGGCCGCCGAACGATCTCATTGACTCGACTCCTAGTACAGCGTTGAACTATTGGCCGGCCCTCAGCACTGTCGACTGCGGGGCAGGGGTCGCCGCCTCCGGATCGTCAGGTTTAGTTCGACGATGAACTGAGCGGCGGAGGTCAGGCTAGCACAGGCATAGGATGTCCCCTGCGCCAGCAAAGCCGCCTGGAATCCGGGGGCTTCCGGGGCCCGGGTGAGTGCCCGCGGCGCCGGCCGCCGGCGCACACCGAGGGGAGACTTTGTGGGACGGGTGCGACTGGCCGACGTCGCCGAGCGGGTCGGCGTGAGCACGAAGACGGTCTCGAACGTGGTCAACGGCACGGGATGGGTGAGCGAACCCGTGCGCAAACGGGTGCTCGACGCCATCGACGAGCTCGGCTATCGCCCCAACCTGGCCGCGCGCCAGCTCCGCAGCGGGTCGAGCGGCCTGCTCGGGCTGTGTGTGCCGAACCTGGGCGAGCCGTACTTCGCCGAGTTCGCCTCGGAGTTCGTCAGCGCCGCCCAGCGGCGCGGGCTCACCGTGCTCGCCACGCAGACCAAGGCCGAGCGCTCGGTCGAGCTCGCGATGCTGGAGAGCACCAACCTGCCGGCGCTCGACGGCCTCGTCTTCAGCCCGCTCACCCTCACGCCCGAGGACGTCGCGAACCGCCGCAGCACCGTGCCGCTCGTGCTCATCGGGGAGCACGGCGAGGCGCTGGCGTCCGACCGCGTGGCGCACGTGGGGCCGGACAACGTGGCAGCCGCCGAGGCCGCGACCCGCTACCTGATCGACCGCGGCCGCAAGCGCATCGCCGTGATCGGCATGCAGTCCCATGTCGCCGACACCGCCACGGTGCGCTTCGAGGGCTACCGCCGCGCGATGCGGACCAGCGGGCTGGAGGTCGACCCGAACCTGCTGGTCGAGGTGGAGCGGTTCAACCGCGCCGAGGGCTCGCGCGCGATCGAGGAGCTCCTGGCCCGGGGTGTCCCGTTCGACGGCGTGTTCTGCTTCAACGACTCCCTGGCCTTCGGGGCGCTGTACACCCTGGCCGTGCGTGGGATCACGGTGCCGGACGACGTGGTGGTGGTCGGCTTCGACAGCATCGAGGAGGGCCGGTACACCATCCCGCCGCTGCCGTCGGTCGACTCCGGCGTCGCGCGGTCCAGCGACACGATCCTCGACCTCCTGACCGGCCCGCGCGCGGACCTCCGGGGCCGCATCACGGTGCCGTTCGAGCTCGTGGAGCGCTGAACCCGGGGGCTCCGGGGGCGGGCGAGGCCGTCCGGCCGCACGATGGGCAGATGTCCAGCCTGCTGCACGGCGTCCGCTCGGTGGTCGCACCGTTCACCCGCACGCGGTTCTTCCGCTCCGTCGGCCCCGTGGTGCTGCCGCCCGCCGAGCGGGCGCTCGCCTGGTGCTCGGGCGGGCGCCTGCAGATCAGCGCGCTGCTGGTGCCGTCGCTCGTGCTGCACACCCGCGGCGCGAAGTCGGGGAAGCCGCGCGACACCTACCTCATGTACACGCCCGACGGCCCGGGCCGGGCGATCGTGGCGGGCTCGGCGTTCGCCCAGGACCGGCACCCCGCGTGGACCTACAACCTGCTGGCCCACCCCGACGCGAGCATCAGCGTGAGCGGCCGCCACATCCCGGTGCACGCGACGCTCGTGGAGGACGGCGAGCGCGACGCGATCTGGGGGCAGATCGAGCGGCAGTGGCCGGGCTACCGCGGCTACGAGCGGACGTCGGGCCGCGAGGTGCGCCTCTTCCGCCTGGAGCGGCCGCAGCGGGCGTAGCCTCGTAGGCCGGGCGTAACCTCGCAGGCATGGCGTACGACCGGGTCCTGGCCGACGAGATCAGGCATGCCCTGGCCGGCGAGGACGGGCTCTCCGAGAAGCACATGTTCGGCGGGCTGTCGTTCCTGGTGGGCGGCAACCTCGCCGTCGCGGTGCGCGACGACGGCCTGCTGGTCCGGGTCGGCGCCGACGCCGCCGAGGAGCTGGCGCGCACCACGGCCGCCGGGCGCGCGGTGATGGGCGCCCGGACCATGGCCGGCTGGCTGGAAGTCCCGGCGGCGGCCGTCGCCACGGAGGCGGAGCTCAGCGCCTGGGTGCGGCGCGGGGTCGGCTTCGCCCGGTCGCTGCCGGCCAAGTAGGCTCACGACTGTCGCGCCAGCATCTCGCCGATCACGCGGGCACCCTGCGGGAACGCACCCGGGTTCGGGCCCGAGTAGTTGAGCCGCAGGTAGGCGCCGGTCGGCTCGGCCGGGAACCACTCGTCCCCCGCCGCGATGATCACGCCCGACGCCTCGCAGTCCCGGACGAGGCGGGCGACGTCCGTCGTGTCGGGGAAGCGGACCCAGAGGTTCAGGCCGCCCCGGGGCACGGCCTCGACGCGCGCGGCCGGGACGTGCTCCCGCAGCGCGCCGAGCAGGAGGTCGCGCCGGCCGGCGAGCTGCTGGCGCAGCCCGCGCAGGTGGGTGCGCCAGGCGGGCTGGGTCACGACGTCGAGCGCGACGGCCTGCAGCATGCCGCTCACGTACATGGACTCGGCCTGGGCGCCGGCGAGGATGCGGTCACGGGCCGGCCCCCGGGCGACGAGCCCCGCCACCCGGACCGCCGGCGAGACGCTCTTGGACAGGGAGCGCAGGTAGACCACGTGGCCGTCGTCGTCGCGGGTCGCGAGGGGCACGACGTCCTCGGTGATGCCGAAGTCGTGCGCCCAGTCGTCCTCGATCACGTACGCGCCGTGCTGCCGGGCCAGCCGGAGCACCTCGTCGCACAGGTCGGGCGACCAGCGGGCTCCCGTGGGGTTGGCGAAGTGCGGCTGCGCGTAGAAGGCGCGCGCCCCGGTCTGCTCGAACGCGCGCGCGAGCACCTCCGGGTCCGGCCCCTCGGGGCCGCTGGGCACGGGGACGACCCGCACCCCGACCTGGTCGGCCGCGAGCAGGGCGCCCCAGTAGGTGGGCGACTCGACCAGCAGCGGCCGGCCCGCGCCGACCAGGGCACGGAAGGTGATGCTGAGGCTGCTCTGGCTGCCGGGGAAGACGACGACGTCGCTCGGCGCCGGCGGGGCCACGCCGGCCGGTGACGCGCCGCCGACCTCGGCCGCGAACCAGGCCTGCAGCTCCGGGACCCCGGCGGCGGGCGACCGGGTCACCGCGGCCTCGCTGCGCGCCGCCCGGGTGAAGGCGGCGCGGACCAGCCGCTCGGGCAGCAGCTCGCGGTCCGGGTACCCCGAGTGCAGCGCGACGACGTCGTTCGGGACGGTGTGCTGGGCCCGCGAGAGCTGCTGGGCGGGCTGCTGGCGGGGGCCGAGCGCCGCCGTCTGCCAGCCGAAGTCGTGGGGGCGGGCCACCCGCACGGCCCGGACGAACGTGCCGATCCCCGGCCTGGTCTCCACCACGCCCTGCGCCACCAGGGTGCGCAGCGCCTTCTGCACCGTGACCGGACTCGCCCCGTAGCGGGCCACGAGCTCCCTGCTGGACGGCAGGCGCGCGCCGGGTGCCGCGGCCGCGATCCAGTCGTGCAACCCGACGACGATCCGTCCGCTGCTATCGTCATACATGACAGCCAACAGTAGCGCTACCCTCACGACGGACCGTCCGCTATCGGCCTCGCGCGCCGGCCACTGGTGGGGGCTCCTCGGGGTGCTGGCCTTCTCGTTCACCCTTCCCTTCACCCGCGTGATCGTCGGCTCCGGCGCCATGTCGCCGCTGTTCGTGGCATGCGGGCGGGCGGTCGTGGCCGCGCTGCTGGCGGGGGCCGCGCTCGCGATCACGCGGCAGCGCCGGCCCCGCGGCGTCCAGTGGGCGCGGCTCGCGGTCGTCGCGGCCGGCGTGGTCGTCGGCTTCCCGGTGCTGACGTCGTTCGCGCTGACCACCGCGTCGGCCAGCCACGCCGCGGTCGTGATCGCCCTGCTGCCCGCGGCCACCGCGGTACTGGTGGTCCTGCGCGGGCACGAGCGGCCCCGCGCGTCGTTCTGGGTGATGGCCGCCCTGGGCGCGGCCGCGGCGATCACGTTCGCCTCGGTCCAGGGCGACGGGTTCGGCGGCCTGCACGGGCCGGACCTGCTCCTGCTCGCCGCCGTGGTCGCCTGCGGGTTCGGGTACGCGGAGGGCGGGCTGCTCTCGCGCGAGCTCGGTTCGTGGCAGACGATCTCCTGGGCCCTGGTGCTCGCCGCGGTGCCGATGGCACTGCTCACAGCGGTCGCGGTGGTGCGACAGCCGCCGTCGGGCACGCCGCTCGACTGGGCGCTGTTCGGCTACCTGGGGGCGGTGAGCATGTTCCTGGGCTTCGTCGCCTGGTACCGCGGCCTCGCGATCGGCCCGATGGCGCAGGTCAGCCAGGTGCAGCTGGTCCAGCCCGTGCTGGGGATCGGCTGGGCGGCGCTGCTCCTGCACGAGCAGGTCGGCTGGCCGACGGCGCTCGGCGGGGCGGCCGTGATCCTCTGCGCCGGCGTCGCCGTCCGGTCCCGCCTGCGGCAGCCCGGCTGAGGTGCACCGCCCGGCGTCGGGCAGACTGGGCGCACACCCCGACCCTCCTCCGGAAGGATCCCGCATGCCCCCGATGTCCCGTCTGGGCCGCCTGTTCGCCGTCGTCGCCTGGATCGAGGCGTTCACCTGGGCCGGACTGCTGGTCGGGATGTTCCTCAAGTACGTCACCGGGACCACCGAGGCCGGGGTGTGGCTGTTCGGGCGCCTGCACGGCGGGGCGTTCGTGCTCTTCGTGGTGGTCACGCTGGTCGTGGGGGTCAGGCTGCGGTGGGGCTGGTTCCGGACGCTCGTGGCGCTGGCATCGTCCGTCCCGCCGCTGACCACGCTGCTCGCCGAGTGGTGGCTGAAGCGGACGGGCCACCTCGCGGACCCTGCCGACCGCGAGGCCGCGCGGGAGCAGGACGCGGAGCTGCAGCCCACGCGCTGACCGCACGGGCCGCGCCGGGACGTGCGGAAAAGCACATGTGCCGCGCGGCAACGGTGTCGTAGCATCGAGTGTCGGCTGTGCGGCACAGGGCCCGGCCGACGCACCGGTCCCACACGGACCGGTCGACCACGAGGAGCGAGAGATGCGGGTATTCACCGCGGGATGCGGGGCGGCCGTCTCGGCCTGCTCGGGCAGCGCCCGGACCCGCGCTACAGCTCTCTGACCTGGCAATACGGCTCGGAGGGCAGGCGCGGCATCGTCCCCTGCCCTGCCGCCAGCCGGCCCGGTGCACCGAATGTCTCGGTGCCCGCGGCGACGTCGTGCACCCGCGCGACCAGGAAAGCCGGCCGGTGGCCTCCGCACGATCGGAAGCCGAGAAACCTGATGAACCCCCTGACCGAGAAGCAGATCCGCGCGTCCTTCCAGAACGCGAGCAAGCGGGAGGCCGCGCAGGCGACCCTCCCCGACCTCGACACCCTCGACTGGGAGCGCCTCGACTACCTCGGATGGCATGACCGCAAGGCGCCGCTGTCCGCGTACGTGGTGCTCGAGCTCGACGGCGAACCGACCGGGGTGCTGCTGCGCTCCACCGACGCCAAGGCGGGCGGCAAGCGCACCAAGGGCGTCTGCGCCTGGTGCGAGGACGTCGTCGTCACCGAGGACGTGTCCCTCTACGTCGCCAAGCGGGGCGGCGCCTCGGGGCGCAACGGCAACACGATCGGCACGCTGATCTGCACCGAGTTCGTCTGCTCCCGCAACGTGCGGCGCACGCCCACGTTCACCGAGGCCGGCAACGACCCGGCCATGCGTGAGCTGATCACCGACCGCCGCATCGCCGGTCTGCGCGAACGCGCCGCTCGGTTCGTGGCAGAGGTCGGCAGTACGCGCTGACCTTCGCGTCGGGCGCACAGGTCCCGCGGGCCTGTGCGTCCGACATCCGCGGGGGGTGCGGTGGGGACGCCGAGTGGGCACACCGGCGGTGGTTCACGCCGGCACGCCGTCCTCGGCCCGCAGGCGCGCGGCGGCCGAGATGGCGGCCTCGCACCACACGACGGCGGGCCGGTCGACGGCGCCGCGCATCACGATCTGGCGGCACAGCTCGCCCAGCCCCTCGGTGGCCGCCCGCTCGGCGTCCACCCCGGGGAACATCCGGTGCACGGAGAAGACGACGGCGCGGCGGTGCGCGGCCCACTCCGAGGGGTTCGAGGCCAGCCCGTAGGTCCTGCTCTTCGTCGCGGTCATGCAGTACAGACGCGGCGACCCCGCCGATGTCACAGCACTTCGGCAACTTCCTTCGCGGCGGTCTCCCGGCGTCGCGACGTAACCTCGCCACGTGCCCCTCTCCGACCGCGAGCCCCGCCTCGACTCCGCCGACACCCCGGTCCTGTTCGCCGCCTACCTGGACTACTACCGGCAGGCCGTGGACAGAAAGGTGCGCGGCCTGTCCGACGCCGACCTGCGCGCCTCCCGGTTGCCGTCCGGCTGGTCGCCGCTCGAGCTGCTGATCCACCTGGTGCACATGGAGCGCCGCTGGTTCCGGTGGGGTTTCCTGGGCGAGCAGGTCGACCGGCCCTGGGGCGACCACGCGGGCCAGGACCCGCACGGGCCGTGGGCGGTGCCCGACGGCGTGGGCCCGGACGAGCTCCTCGCGGCACTGCACGCCGGGGGCGAGGCGACGCGCGAGGTGCTCGCCACGCACGACCTCGCGGAGCACGGGGCGCTCGGCGGCCGGTTCACCACGGACCCGCCCACGCTCGCCTGGATCTGCTTCCACGTGCTGCAGGAGTACGCCCGGCACGCGGGGCACCTGGACATCGCCGCCGAGATCGCGGGCGGCGTGACGGGCGAGTAGCCGCCCGCACACGACCTGCACGGATGTCCACCGCGGCGCGCGCATCTCGCGGCTAGCCTCCGGGCATGCGCACCCCGCTCGAAGATCGTCCGCCCAGGTCAGCACTGCGCACAGGCCTGTGGACGACGGGGGCCGGGGTGGCCGTCCTCGCCGTCCTCGGCGTGCTCGTGGCGACCGGGACGGTGTGGCCGAACCGGGTCCCTGCGGCCGCCTACGAGGTGCGGGGCGTGGACGTCTCGCACTACCAGGGCGAGATCGACTGGCACGTGCTCGCCGCGCAGGACCTCGACTTCGCGTGGATCAAGGCCACCGAGGGTGCGTCGCACACCGACCAGCGGTTCGCGGAGAACTGGGCGGCCGCGACGCGGACGGACCTGCTCGTGGGGGCGTACCACTTCATGAGCTTCGAGAGCCCGGGGGCGGAACAGGCCGCGCACCTCGCGAGCGAGGTGCCCGCGACCCCGGGCACGCTCCCGCCCGTCGTCGACCTCGAGTTCTACGGGCCCTACTTCGACGACCCGCCGACGCCGGAGCAGGTGCGCGCGATCCTCGACCCGCTCGTCGCGGGCATCGAGGAGCACTACGGCGTGCCGCCGATCGTGTACGCGACCGAGGAGGCCTACGACCTCTACGTCGCGGGCCGCTACCCCGACCTGCCGGTCTGGATCCGGTCCGTCGCGTGGACGCCCGGGCTTTCCAACGGCCGGGACTGGACCGTCTGGCAGTACTCGAACCGCGACCGGCTGGCCGGGTACGACGGCGCGGAGCCGTACATCGACCTCAACGTCTTCGCGGGTACGCGCGAGGAGCTGGCTGACCTCACGCTGCCCTGACCTGCGGCGCGGCGGTCCGGGCAGGTCAGGGCAGGTCAGGACAGGTCAAGGCAGGACAGGTCAGGGCAGGGCGATGGTCCCGACCAGGCCGTCGTCGTGCTCGGCCACCTCGAAGCCGATGCGCTCCAGCGTCCTGCGCGCGGGTGTGCTCGCCACGGTGCGGGCCACGAGCCGCCGGGCGTCCATGGTCCGCGCGGCGGCGAGCGCCCAGTAGGCCACCTCGTCCGCGATGCCGTGGCCGCGGTAGGACTCGCCCAGCCAGAGACCGACCTCGCGCGCCGTGGGGTCGTCGTCGACCAGGGCGAGGCGGGCGGCTCCCACGATCCGGCCCTGGGCCTTGACCGCCCAGGTCACCTCGGGGACCGGAGCGGTCAGGTTGACCCGGCACCGGCGGTGGTAGTCGCGGAACGCGCCCTTGCGCAGCTCGGTCCACGTTGTGCGGGCCTCGTGCGTGGACTCGCCGGACGCGGGCGGCATCACCTCGCCGGGCTGAGCCTCGGCCACGGCCAGGGCGAGCAGGTCTTCGAGCACGTCCTCGCCGACCGGAACGAGGTCAACCATCATCTGTGATGTCACGTCGCGGATGATAGTCCGATTTCGTAGCATCCGATGCTACTGAAATATTCAACCACTTCCTCTATGGACAAAGCGGGCATCTCGGAAAAGACTGAGGCCACCGTTTCTGGACCTGATCATGAGGAGTGCTCGTGGAGACCGTGGTACTTGATCCCGCCGGCGGCGCCGTGCTCGAAGAGGCCGCTCGCCTGCGCGCGACGGGCCCGGTCGCACGCGTCTCGCTCCCCGGCGGAGTGGAGGCGTGGACGGTCACCGACGTGGCGCTGCTCCGCCCCATGCTGGTCGACCCGCGGATCTCCAAGGACTCCCACCAGCACTGGACCGCGCTCGCCGACGGCACGATCACCCCGCAGTGGCCGCTGTACACCTGGGTCACGAGCAAGTCGATGTTCAACTCGTACGGGGACGAGCACCGCCGGCTGCGCAAGTCCGTGGCGCGCGCCTTCACCGCGCGGCGCACCCGGGAGATGCGGCCCGCGGTCGAGGCGGCCACCGCCGCGACGCTCGACCGGCTCGCCGCGGCGGGCGCCGACGGCGCGGTGGTGGACCTGCGCGAGCTGTTCGCCTACCCGATCCCCATCGAGGTGATCTGCGACCTGATCGGGGTGCCCGCGGAGGTCCGCGGCGACATGCGCCGCTGCGCGGACGCCCTGATGGACACGAGCACGACGGCGGCCGAGGCCCTGGCGACGCAGATCGAGCTGGGCAAGCTCATCGCGGGGCTGGTCCAGGCCAAGCGCGAGACGCCCGGCGAGGACCTGACCAGCACGGTCGCCGAGGCGCTCACGGACGAGGAGGCGGTCTCGACCGTCCGGCTGATGCTGATCGCCGGCCACGAGACCACCGTGAACCTGCTGGCCTCGGCCACCCGCCTGCTGCTGACCCACCCCCAGGTGCTGGCCGCGGCCCGCGCGGGCGAGGTCTCCTGGTCGGCCGTGGTCGACGAGACCCTGCGGGTCGCCCCGCCCGTGGTCTACATCCCGCTGCGCTTCGCGGTCGAGGACCTGGAGCTCGGCGGCGTGCAGATCCGCAAGGGCGACCCGATCATCGCGGCGTTCGGCGCCCCGGGCCGGGACCCCGCCGTGCACCAGGAGCCCGCGGTGTTCGACCCCGCGCGGTCGGACCGGACGCACCTCGCGTTCGGCGGCGGGGCCCACCACTGCCCCGGCGAGCCGCTGGCGCGGCTGGAGGCCGAGGTCGCGCTGCCGGCGCTGTTCGAGCGCTTCCCCGACCTCCGGCTCGTCGAGCCGGACGGCGACCACGGGCAGGTGCCCGGCTTCGTGGCGAACGGCCCGGCGCGGCTGCCGGCGCGTCTGTCCTGACGATGGCGGCCGGGCACCGGGCGGGACGGCCGCGGCCGGGCGCCCGGCCTGTCGTCAGGCGTTGATGTCGCCGAACGCCGGGGCCCGCCGGTAGGTCACCGGCATCCGCTCGGGGTGCCGCACCCAGGGCGAGTGCGCCCAGGGCAGGCCCTCCTCCGGCACGTGGAGCTGCAGGTCCATGTGCCGGAGGAGCTGGTCCACCGCGATGCGCGCGATCAGGCGGGCCTGGCGCGGCGCCGGGCACGCGTGCGGTCCGGTGCCCCAGGACAGGTGGGCGCGGTTGCCCACCTCGTCCCACGGGTCGCTGGTGTGCACGGCCGGGTCGCCGTTGGCAGCGGCGATCGACAGCACCAGGGCGTCGCCCTTGTTGATCAGCCGCCCGCCCAGCTCGACGTCGTTGCGGGCGAACCGCAGCGCCGGGGACTGGGCGATCGGGGACTGGCGCCACAGCACCTCGTCGAGGGCGTCGTCCAGCCCGACCCGGCCGCCGGTCACCCGGGAGGCGAGCTGCCGGTCGGACAGCCGCAGGTGCAGGGTCTGCGTGATCCACGCGGTGAGGAAGATCGCGGCGGCGTGCATCGGGACCACGGCCGTCGAGGCGATCTCGCCGTCGTGCGCGAAGTTCTGGTGCACCGCGAGGAACGAGATCAGGTCCTGCCCGCCGTCCTGCCTGCGCTGCTGGATGTGCTGCAGGATCGTGCCGGCGACCCGGGCCTGCGCGGCGGCCACCTCGTCGCCGTCGGCCACCACCACCTTGGCGGAGTCGGCCATGAGCTGCGCGCCCGTCTCGAGGTCGAACCCGAGCAGCGTCGTCATCGCGAGGAAGCCCATGGGCTGGCAGAACGACCGGACCAGGTCGGTGGTGCCGCTCGGGCCCATGCGGTCGATGATCCGCCGGCACAGGTCGGTGATGCTGTCGCGGACGATCCGCTCGTCGAGCTGCTCCAGGGCGTCGTCCAGCGGCTTGCGGAGCCGGCGCCGCTCCTCGCCGTCGTGGTGGAACGACGACGGCCGCGGATCGGCCGGCGCGAACGTGGCGATCGCCGTGCCGGGCGGCAGCAGGCCCTCGTAGTTCCACCGCCAGGTGCGCGGGTCCTTGGCGAAAGCGGCCTCGGAGCGCATCACATGACAGCTCTCCTGGTGGCCCATGACCAGCCACGCGGGCACCCCGGCCTCGATCTCGACCGGAGCCACGGCACCCCAGCGGGCGCGCAGCGCGTCGTACGCCGCCTGCGGGTCCGGGCTGCTGGTCAGCGCCGTCAGGGAGACCAGGCCCGTCAGGTTCGTCAACGAGTCCGTCTCGTACCGAATTGTCCGCTGTGTCATGGCCGCCATCCGACCACAGGCACCTGGCGGTCCGGAAGGTCCAGCCGGTTCCGCGCGCGGGTGGTTTTTCCTCTGCCGAATCCGCCCCGGACGGGCCGCGGGTGCCGCTAGGCGGATCTCGCGTAGTCCACGCGCCCCAGGCCGAGCCACGTCGCGAGCCGCTCGATCTCCGCGTGCACCGCGTCCATCGTGGCCCCGTCGAACGGCAGGTCCTCGTGCACCGCGAAGACGTTCAGCACGCTCTCCTTGCGGTCCGCCTTCGCGTCGAGCTTTCCCACGAACCGCTCGCCGTGCAGGATCGGCAGCGCGAAGTACCCCCAGCGCCGCTTCCCCTTCGGCTTGTACATCTCCAGCGTGTACTCGTAGCCGAACAGGTCGAGCAGCCGGGCGCGGTCGGCGGCGATCGCGTCGAACGGGGACAGCAGGGCGGTCCGCGGCTCGAACTCGTCGTCCGCGTGCTCCAGCAGCTCCGGGTCCACCCGCCACTCGCCGTCGACGCCCTCGACCTGGACCACCTCGCCCGGCAGGTCGACCCACCAGGCGCCGTCGCCGGACCGGCCCTGCGCCCGCTTGCGCGCGATGCCCTCCGCAGCCAGCCGACGGTCGACCCGCTCGCGCAGCGCGTCCGCGAGCGGCACCGCCTCGACCTGCGGATAGACCCGGTCGGCGAGGTCCCACAGCCGCTGGCGGCCCTTGCGCCCCACCATCGCGAGCTTGCCCTGCATGTTCAGCGCCTCGAGCATCTCGGCCACGCTGCGCCGGCTGCTCCACCCCTCGGCGCCCCAGGTGAACGGGACGCGGGCCGTGTCGGGCACGTCCTTGGCGAGCACCGGCCCCTCCGCCTCGACCAGCGCCAGCACCTCGCGCTCGAACTCCGCGTTGTCGGCGAGCCACTGCCGCATGGTCTCGTTCTGCGGCCACTGCCCCATCTGCTCCAGGTACAGCGGCAGGTCGCCCATCGACCGCACGGTGCCGCGGAGCTGGAACAGCATGCGGTCCGTGATCGCGTCGTCGACCGCGCCCACCCAGTACTCGTTCCCGAGCCGCGACCAGGCGACGAGGTCCACCGCCGGGGCCACCGCCGACGTCGGGTCCACCGCGAGGAACGTGAGGTCCTCCACCAGGTGCACCAGGTCGACCGGCCGGTGGGCGTCGAGGAGCTGGGCACGGAGCGCGATGCGACGCGCCTGCTGCACGGTGAGCCGATGGGTGGCCATGCCGCGAGGATACGGAAGCACACCCACAGTCACCCGGACGCCCCGCTCAACCTTTCGCCGTGCCGAACCGTGAAGGAGGCATGAGCATGCCAATGGTCGCGGGGCGCTCGAGCCCCGACCCGGTCCACGCCGCCGACGCCGACGCCGCCCCCGGCGACGCGGTGGTCGACGTCACGGTGGCGCGCGACAAGGAGGCCGAGTTCGCCTCCTTCATGTCGCGCTCCGCCCCCGCCCTCGCGCGCACCGCCTGGTTGCTGTGCGGCGACCCGCACCAGGCCGAGGAGCTGGTGCAGCAGGCCCTGATGAAGACGTACCTGGCCTGGCCGAGGGCCCGCCAGGGCGAGCCGCTCGCGTATGCGCGGCGCGTGCTCGCGAACCTGCGGATCGACGGCTGGCGGCGCCGGCGCCGGGAGGTCCTCATGGCCTCCGACGCCGTGCCCGACCGGCCGGACGGCGCCGGGAGCACCGCCGACCTGCACGCCGAGCGGGACCGCCTGGTCCGCGCGCTCCGCCTGCTCCCCACCCGGCAGCGCCGGATCGTGGTGCTCCGGCACCTCGAGGGCCTCCCCGAGCGCGAGGTCGCCGACGCGCTCGGCGTCACGGTCGGCACGGTGAAGTCCACCGCGTCCCGCGGCATCGGGCGCCTGCGCGAGATCCTGCAGGGTTTCGACGCGACCGACGCGACCGACGCGACCGACGCGGCCGACGCGACCGACGCGACCGACGCGACCGATCGGCCCACCGACAACGAGAGGAGCGGGTCATGAACCCCGACGAGCAGTTCGCCGAGTCCCTGCGCGCCCAGGTCACACGGGTCGCGCCGCGGATAGACGTCGACGTCACGCGCGTCGTCCCCGCTGCCCGACGCCGGCGGGCCGCCCGGGCGGGCGGCATCACCCTGGCCCTGGCGCTCGCCCTCGGGGGCGGGGCCTGGGTGGCCACCACGCTGGAGCCCACCGTCGTCGTGCCTGGAGGGTCGACGACGGTGCCGGTCGAGCCGTCGCCGTCGCCGACCGGGCCGCCCCTGACGTCGAGCGAGAAGGACCGCCTGGCCGACGAGCCGAGCCACCCCTTCCTGCCGGGCGAAGCCGCGTTCATGCCGCCCGAGGGCTGGCGGGATGCGACGTACTACCACGTGGTGACGCGCAGGACCTCGGCCGAGGACCCCACGGGCGACCCGCCCCTGGGTACCGAGCGGTGGTACGGCGACGGCATCAGCTTCGAGCTCACCCAGCACGGTCCGGAGCTGATGGCGCTGGGCGACAAGGTCGACTTCGAGGGCGGGAACCCTGTCGCCTACACCTGGACGGACGTGGCGGAGCTTCCCACCGAGCCGGGACCGCTGCACGCGGCACTGCGTGACCTCTACCCTGCGACCCAGCGGAACTGGGCCGTGCCCGACGCCGCTTCCCGGCTGGTCAGCCAGGCCCCGGCCGCGCCGGAGCTCCGGGCCGCGGCATGGCACCTGCTGCTCGCCCTGCCGAACGTCGAGGTGGACCTGGACGCCCGCGACTCGGAGGACCGGCCAGGTACTGCCTTGACCTACGAGACGCCCGACACGACCACGACGGTGATCTTCGACGGGGAGCAGAACCTCCCGCTCGAGCGGGAGTGGGTCAAGGGATCGATCCACACCCGCGAGACCTACCTCACGACCGAGTTCACGGACCTGCCCGACGAGGTCGCCGACAGCGTCATCGAGGTGCCCGACCTCGCTGCCATGACGCGTGAGGACGTCGAGGTCGCGTGCCAGCAGAAGCACCTGACCTGCGTGATCGAGGAGGCCGCGTCCGACACGGTGCCCGAGGGGACCGTCGTCTCGTCCGATCCCGTGCAGGGCGCACTCGTCAGCTGGGGTGCCCTGGTCACGGTGGTGCTCTCCACCGGGCCCTGACCCGCCCGCACCCGAAGGCCCGCCACGGGCCCCGGGCTGCGCCGGATGCTCCCGAGCCCGGCGTAGCCTGGGGCCCGTGGCTCACGCCTACCGCACCAGCACCAGGATCGATGCGCCCGCCGACGTCGTCTGGCAGATCCTGTCCGACGTCGAGCGGATGCCGTCGTGGACCGGCTCGATGAGCCGTGTGACGCTGCTGGGCCCCGAGCGGGCGATCGTCGTCGGGTCCCGCGTGGAGATCGACCAACCGGGGCTGCCGACGGCGACCTGGGAGGTGGACGGCCTCACCGACGGGCAGGGCTTCTCCTGGTCGAGCAGCTCCACCCCCGGCGTCCGGACCGGGATCGCGCACCGGGTCACGCCGCTGCGCGGCGCCGGGCCGGACGGCGACGGGCCGGACGGCGGTGCCGCGTGCGAGGTGACCATGGTCGTCGCGCAGAGCGGGATGCTCGCCGGGCTGACCAACCAGGTGGTGGGGTCCAGGTCGCGCGAGCTGGCGGACACGGAGCTGGCCGATCTCAGGGCCGAGGCGGAGCTCCGGGTGCGGGACAAGGGCTGACACACCGACGGAGAGGCGCGTGTCGCATCATTTCGTCCACTGTTCTTTCATAGCCGTCAGGACCGCATTTCGGTGTTGAAAATGCTCCTTACGCTGGGAAAAGGCATCTGGTCGAAAAGTTACGCGCGTTTCGGACAGGCCGATACTTCACGACAAGTGTTATCTGATCGAGACAAGGTGGGTACCCGTATGTAGCGTCAGATTCGCTGCGCCCACCGGAGGCGCAGCCGCGGGCCCCATTCCCCAGACCGGTACGGGACCGCGCAACCGGCGACTTGGAGAACTTCGGTGAGTACCACCGTCCGACGCGGTCGACACCGCGCCGATCATGCTCCTAGCACTCACTTCATGTCCGTCACACGCACCGCAGCTCGTTCCGGTGCAGTGATCGCGGCATCATCCGGACTTCTCGCCACGGCGTTCGCACCCAGCGCACACGCGATCGCGGGAGACGGTTCGAACCGACTGGCCAAGGAAGTCGCGACGGCACCAGCGGTGCTGGTCGCGAACGACGCGCGGCTCACCATCGAGAGCAAGGCCGTCAAGGTCACCCCCGCTCCCGAACCCGAGCCGGAGCCGGTCGTGGAGACCACCACAGAGCAGGTGACCGCAACGACCGCGGCCGCCGAAGAAGCCGAGCCGGCCACCCCGGACTACGCGTCCGACGGTTCCATCGGAGCCCAGGCCGTCTCGATCGCGATGCAGTACATCGGCATCGCCTACGCGTACGGCGGCAGCTCGCCCGCCACCGGGTTCGACTGCTCGGGCCTGGTCAAGTACGTGTACGCGCAGCTCGGCGTCGAGCTGCCGCACTCGTCGTCGTCGATGGTGGCCACCGGGTACCAGGTGTCGTCGCCGATCCCGGGCGACATCGTGTGGACCCAGGGGCACGTGTCCCTCTACGCCGGCGACGGCATGGTGGTCGAGGCCGCCAACTACGGCAGTCCTGTGCGCTACACCGAGCAGTGGCAGGACTACGCGGTCTACATCCGCCCGTACTGAGCCACACCGAGAACGCACCGACAACCAGAGCGCAGGAGCACCGCGGCGTGGGCCG
>NZ_JBHWZO010000116.1:0-18702 GCF_042728455.1 Promicromonospora sp. NPDC060204 | reverse complement strand
AGCTCGAGATGGCCACCGTGTTCGCCCTGTGGTGTCTGCCCCAGGTGTTCTTCTACGGCATGTACGCGTTGGTGGGGCAGGTGCTCAACGCCAACGGGCGCTTCGGCGCCTACATGTGGGCGCCGACTCCAACATCTCGGACCCCCAGTCCAGGAGTGGGCCTTGACCCTCGACAACCGTTCTCCCGTCCCGATGACGGCGCCGGCGCGGCGCCGGGGACCCGCAGCACCGTGGCAGGGCGTGATCGTCCGGCGTGCACTCCTCGTCGACGTCACCGCCGTTACGACCGCGGTCGGCCTCGGGTACGTGCTCCGGTTCGACCGGAGCACCGAGGTGGACCTCTTCGAGCCGCGCGGCGGCCAGTACGTCCTCATCTCGGTGGTGCTCGCCGAGGCCTGGGTGCTCGCGCTCGGCCTCGCCGGCTCCCGCAGCCCCCGCGTGCTCGGCTCGGGGTCCGAGGAGTACCTCCGGGCGGCCCGCGCGACGGTCGGCCTCTTCGGGCTGACCGCGATCGTCTGCTACCTCGTCAAGTTCGACCTGGCGCGGTCGTACGTCGCCGTCGCGCTCCCGATCGGGATCGTGCTGGTCGTGGTCGGCCGCCGGGTCCTCGCGCACCGGCTGCACCGGGAGCGTGCCCGGGGCGAGTTCCAGCGGCGCACCCTCGTGGTCGGCGCACGCGGCGCCGTCGTCGACCTGTGCCGGCGCGTGGAGCGCGCCCACGAGGCCGGGTTCCGGGTGGTCGGCGTCTGCCTCCCGGGAGGTCCCGGGATGCCCTCACCGGTCGACGGCGTCCCGGTGCTCGGCAGCATCGCGGACGCCGCGGACGCCGCGCGCGCCCACGACGCCGACGTCGTCGCCGTCACCGCGTCCGACGGCGCCACGCCGCAGGCGCTCAAGCGACTGGCGTGGGACCTGGAGCCCACGGGTGCCGAGCTCATGGTGGTGCCGGCGCTCGCCGACGTCGCGAGCCCGCGCCTGGTGGTCACGCCGGTGGACGGCGTGCCGGTCGTCCAGGTCTCCCCGCCCGGCTACACCGGCCTGCAGCACGCGCTCAAACGGGTCTTCGACGTGGTCGTCGCCACACTGATCCTGCTCGTGGTCACCGCGCCGCTGGCCGTCCTGGCCGCGCTGGTGCGGCTGACCAGCCCGGGCCCCGCGATGTACACGCAGCAGCGGATCGGCCGGCACGGCAGGCCGTTCACCCTGCTCAAGCTCCGGTCGATGCGACAAGGCGCCGAGGGGGAGCTCGCCGAGGTGCTCGACGGCGACGTCGGCGTCTTCTACAAGCCGAAGGCCGACCCGCGGGTCACGACGCTCGGCCGGTTCCTGCGCAAGTACTCGCTGGACGAGTTCCCCCAGCTGATCAACGTGATCAAGGGCGACATGAGCCTGGTCGGGCCGCGGCCGCAGGTGGCGCTCGAGGTGGCGCAGTACGACGACGCCCTGCGGCGCCGGCTGTTCGTGAAACCGGGACTGACGGGGCTCTGGCAGGTGAGCGGCCGCAACGACCTGTCGCTCGACCAGGGCACGCGGCTCGACCTCTACTACGTGGAGAACTGGAGCCTCCTGGGCGACATCGGGATCATTCTGCGGACGGCACGCGAGGTGGTCTCTCCCAGCGGGTCCTCCTGAGCGACCGACCGGCCCGACCAACAAGGAGAAAAACCTCGTGACGTCACCCGACGCCGTCAGCCTGATCACCGTCTCGTACAACAGCGCCCGCGCCCTGGAGCGGTTCTGGGCCGGTCACCGGTTCGTGCCCTACGAGTGGACGGTGGTCGACAACGGCTCGTCCGACGACTCGCGAGAGGTCGCTCGCCGGCTCGGGGCGCAGGTCGTCGCGCTGGACTCCAACCAGGGCTTCTCCGCGGCCAACAACGTGGGTGCGTCGGCGACCGACGGGGAGGTGCTGATCTTCTGCAACCCCGACGTCACCGTCACCCCGGACGGCATCGCGACGCTTGCCGACCAGGTGCGGCAGACGGGTGGGATCGTGGCACCCCAGCTCGTCAACGCCGACGGCTCCCTCCAGGAGAACGGCCGAGGCATCCCGTACCTGCACCGGAAGGTGCGGCACCTGCTCGGCTGGGACGACCCCGGATACGTGCGGCTCGCGAAGGCGTCAGAGGTCATCGACGTCGCATGGGTCATGGGCGCGGCCCTCGCGATAACGCGAGAGGACTTTCTGCGGATCGGCGGGTGGGACCCGGGATACTTCCTGTACTACGAGGATCACGACCTGGGGCTCCGGATGCGCTCCGCAGGCCTGCCGGTGCGGATCAACGGCGACGTCCGCTGGGCCCACGGGTGGCGACGCGAGACGCGGCGGAACCTCACCGTCGCCGCGTGGCGCAACGAGTTCCGTTCCGCGGCACGGTTCTACCGGCAGCACCCGTACTGCCTGGTGCCGCTGCCCGGCCGGGCCGCTGATCAGGTCCGGCGGCTGGATGTGGTGTAGCGCCTCCGTGCCGCACGAGACGTCACGACGGCGCGGATGCGGTGTGCGACCTGGTGGACCCGGGCGGCCGCCGCGGGGACGACGGCGGCCGTCCGGCGGGTCAGGTCCGCGAGCCCGGCCCGGTCCAGGGCGTCGAGCTCGGCCGTCGGGTCGTGGCGGCCCGCGCCGACCCACTCGGCCCCGACGACGTCGAAGTGGCGATCGATCTTGGCGGTGGCCTGCTCGCACCAGCCGAGCGGTACGGAGCCCTCGGTCGCGGCCAGGATCAGGACGTGCAGGCGGTCGGAGACGACGGCGTGCGCGCGCCGGTAGACCTGCCGGAGCCGGAGCTCCTGGTCGGCGTGGTCGTCCGAGCACCAGCCGACGCAGGTCGCGCCCAGGAGCCCTGCGACGTGCCGGGCCCGGTCGTCGTCGCGCCGCACCTGTGCCACGACGACGACGGAGGCGTCCACCCGTCGAGCGAAGCCGGACACCGCGCAGATCCAGTCGTGCGTCGGCATCGGCCGGTCCGACCGGAGGGAGACGACCACGCAGTCCCGCGCCTGCTGCGGCGGGTCCTCCTCGAGGAGGCCGCCGCGGGGCAGTCCGAACGCCCAGTCGGGCACGATCGGAGCCGGTGCCAGGAGCTCGGCCGAACCGCGGTCGCGCCAGGTCAGCGGGTCCGCCAGGCGGGCGAGGACCCGGAACGGCCACATGAGGCCGGCCCGGCGGCGGCGGATCCCAGCTCCGGCCCAGACGACGCCGCCTCCCCGTGCCCGGATCAGGGGCAGCCAGGGGAGGAGCGTGACGACACCGATCAGGTACATCTTCGTGACGTCGAACTCGCCGGCGTTGAACGCCAGCACCGTCGGTCTCCTGACGGCCGAGGACACGAACGCGGCCCACCAGCGGAGGTAGCTGGTCGCCACAGTCACGTCCCGCGGTAGGTCCAGGCCTCTGGAGTACCCGGAGCCGGGGTCGCCGCACCAGACTGTCACGTCGCCGGCGTCGGCCAGCGCGCGGAGGTACGGACGCCGCAGGGCCGAGTCCCCGACGTTGTCCTCCTGTCCCGTGAGCCACGCGAAGATGTGAGGCGGTTCGCTGGTCATGCGGCTCCCGTGCGGATCGGCCGGTCCCGGTCGGAGAGCGGCGGGCGGCTGAACGCGACCGCGATCAGGGCTGTCCACGAGGCGATGTAGTGCACCTCGTTGTGGCTGGAGTAGAAGACGGAAGCACCGAGCAGCGAGGCGGCATAGAGCCACATCGCTGCCTCGCGCCGTCGTGCCAGCCGGACGAAGGTCACGACGACGAGCGCGAGGAACACCAGCGCGATCCACAGGGGGAACTCGAGGATCACCGACCCGACGGTCGAGTGCATGGGCGCCTCGCCCGTGACGAACTTCCGGAAGCCGGCGGGATCAGCGGCGGCGAACTCTCCGACGTCGACGTCGCTGCGGTAGGTGACACCGGAGAACCCGCCAGGGGTGACGCCGAGCAGGAAGTTCCAGATGTTCTCGACCTTGAGCTGCCCGGCGTACCCGAGGAGCAGCAGGTGGGCGTCGTTGGACCTGTTCGTGACGTCGTTCTGCTCGAACACCCGGCGGAAGGAGTCGAAATAGTGTCCGGCCCGCACGGCGACGACGACGGGGGCGCAGACGGCCGTCAGGAGCACCAGATGCACCCCGTAGACCTGCCAGGCATGAATGGCGTACGAACGTATCCGTCGGTATTCGAGGACGAAGGCGATGAGATATGCCGGTGTGAAGAGGTAGGGCAGGCGTGAGATCGTCAGCAGGCTGATGACGAAGAACGCCAGGGAAATGATGATTCGTAATGGTGTTCTGAGGAACCTGAGAGAGGCGAAGGAAAGAAAGCACAACGCGATCGCGGCGTGCGACTTGTCATCGAACCCGAGACGTCGCCGGGCGTCGCCGGAAGCCAGGTCGACGGCCAGCAGCAGGACGACCAGGACCAGCGCGACCGGGATGGCCCGGCGCAGTCCTTCCGCGAAGGCCGCACCCTGCCCGTGGTCGTGGCACAGCCGGTACACCGCGACGAGATGCAGCCCGACGAGGGCGAAGAACAGCGTGTGCTCGACCTGGATGACGTAGCCGTACACGGCCGAGACCGAGTACGCGGCGGCGGCCACGGACCCGAGGGCCAGGAGGAAGAGGCCGACGTCCTTGGGGCGCAGGAGGCGGGGGTGCGCGGTGAGGAGCAGGCCGAGCGCCACGGCCTGGGCCACGTTCGAGACGGCGAAGCGTCCCGTCAGCTTGAAGCTGATCATCATCCCGACGACGAGCACGACGGTCGCCGCGGTGATCAGGCGCTGCTCCCGCGCGGACCCCGTGGCGCGGAGATCGGGCCGGGTCGCGCCCGTCCGCTCGAGGACCGTCATGGTGCGTTCCGCCCGGCGGGCCGGATCGCGGGGCGCACCCAGCCCCGGAGCAGCACGCGGGCCAACGCCGTGGGGTCGCCGAGGAACTGCCGGCGGTGCTTGCGGAAGACGGCGCGAACCGCCTGGTCGCGTACCGCGGCCGAACCTGCCGAGATGCTGTCGGCGCGGCGGTGCACGTCCGCGACGACGTCGGGCACGTGGACGATCCTCGCCCCGGCGGTCTCCAGGACCGTGAGGCACAGGTCCCAGTCCTGGAACCGGCGCAGCCCGGGATCGAACCGGACCCGTGCCAGCAGCGCGGCGTCCGCGACCATCGTCTGGGTGGAGGCCACGTTGCCCCGCCGCAGCACCGTGCCGGGTGTGACGACGTGTCGCGGGGGGACGGTCCGGCGGCTGCCGTCCTGGTCGTGGAGCACGTGCGACCCGAAGACGAGCGTGTCGGGTCCCACATGGGGGAGGAGCCTCTCGACGAAGGTCGGGCGCCAGAGGTCGTCGCTGTCCTGGAACGCGATCAGGTCACCCGTCGCCTCGAGGATGCCCCGGTTGCGGGCGGCCGTCGCGCCTGAGTTCGCCTGGAAGAGGTAGCGGACCCGGGGATCGCGTGCAGCGAGCGCTTCGACCAGCGGCGCGGTGCCGTCGGTCGACCCGTCGTCGACGACCAGCAGCTCGTGCACCGGGAGTGTCTGGTCGAGGACCGTGGCGATCGCCGCGCCCAGCGTCGCCTCCCGGTTGAAGGTCGGCAGCACGACGGACACGCGGCGGGTGCCGCCCGGAACGGGACTCATTCGACGCCTCCGTTTTCTCGGCCTGCGGAGCCTGCGGGAAATACATCGTTAATCATGAGGTGCGGCGGTTCGAAAATATCCCTCCGCAACCAGATGGACGCCACCCTAATAAGGGTCGCGTCCGAATGCTCGCTCAGGGCGCGCGGCAGAGATCAGCGGGTTAGTCTCCATATGCTCGCTGCGCATTCATTCTTTTTCACCTGTTCATCTCTCGACCCGAATACCAGGGGGCTGCCCATGGGACTGACGGAGTACATCGGGATCCTGCGGAAGCGGTGGCTCTCGATCGCCGCGGCGGTGGTCGTGGGCCTGTGCGTCGCCGCGCTGGCCTCCGTGCTGGCCACGCCGACCTACCAGGCGGTGGCGCAGGTGTACGTCTCCGTGCGTGGCGGAGCGTCGGTGGACGACCTGGTGCAGGGCAGCGCCTACACCGGTCGGCAGGTGCAGTCGTACGCGGCGCTCGCGACCAGTCCGCGTGTGCTGTCGCCGGTCATCGAGGAGCTCGGGCTGGGGGTGACGCCGCAGGAGCTCGCGAGCGGGGTCGTCGCCGATCAGCCGCCGGACACGGTGCTCATCACTCTCACCGTCACGGACGAGTCACCCGACCGCTCCGCCCGGATCGCCGATGCCGTCGCCGAGAGCCTGGCCACGGTCGTGCAGGAGCTGGAGCAGACGGGCGAGGCGCAGGAGTCCCCCGTCCAGATCAGCACCGTCCGGGAAGCCGTCGTACCGACACATCCCGTCTCGCCCCGTGTTGCGCTCAACCTGGCGCTGGGACTGGCACTCGGCCTGCTGGTCGGCTTCGGGGCCGCGGTGCTGCGTGACCTGCTGGACACCCGGATCCGTTCCGTGGCGCAGGTGGAGGCGATGACCGACGTGTCGGTCATCGGGGCGATCGCCTTCGAGGAGGAGGCGGTCGAGCACCCGCTGATCATCCAGGGCAGCCCGCAGGGCCCCCGTGCCGAGGCGTTCCGCAGGCTGAGGACGAACATGCAGTTCCTGGAGGCCGGCGGCAGCTCCCCGACCTTCGTCGTCTCGTCGGCGCTGCCGGGTGAGGGCAAGTCGACCACCTGTATCAACCTGGCGATCACGCTGGCGGACATGGGGTCCAAGGTCGTCGTCGTCGACGCCGACCTGCGTCGGCCGTCGGTCTCGAGGTACATGGGTCTCGAGGGCGCCGTGGGCCTGACGACGGTTCTGATCGGTCGCACGACGATCGACGACGCCGTCCAGACCTGGGGCAACCGCAACCTGAGCGTCCTCGCCTCCGGGCAGGTCCCGCCGAACCCGAGCGAGCTGCTCGGGTCCCTGGCGATGGCGCAGGTGCTGCGCGAGCTCGAGCGGCGCTACGACGCCGTCATCATCGACACCGCGCCGTTGCTGCCGGTCACGGACGGAGCCGTGCTCGCGAAGCTGGCCGGCGGGGCGGTGATCGTGGTCGGCGCGGGCCTGACCCACCGGCACCAGCTCGCGGAGGCACTCGACGCGCTCGCGAAGGCCGGCACCGGTGCGCACGGCGTCATCGTCAACCGGCTGCCCCTCGAGGAACAGGGGAGCTATCGCTACTACGGCTACGGCTCGGAACCGAGCGTGCCGCCTGGCGACGAGGTCGACGGCGCGCCTCCCCGGCACGTCCGGCCCCGCTTGTGGCCCGGTCCGGGGCGGGTCGCGAGCACGCCGCCCACCGAGGGGACGGCCGCGAGCCCGCGGCGTCCGCTCCTGCCGGTCGAGCGGGGGACATCGGTGACCGTGGGCGCCCCGGCCATCCGGAGCGGCTCGAAGGACGACGGGTGAGCTCGGCCGCCCGCGCGGAGCCGCCCAGGGCGATCAGGGTGCTGCACACCCTCCGTCCGCCGGACGAGAGGACCAGGTACGTCGACCAGATGATCGCCGGGGCACCCCCGCAGGTGTCGGTCCGGACCTTCTCGTGGCCGCGCGCGCTCCTCGGCTCGTACGACGTGTTCCAGATCCACTGGCCGGAGTTCCTCGTCCGTCATCGGACCCGGTTCGGCTCGCTGGTGAAGCGCGGTCTCACGAGGCTGCTGCTGCTCCGCCTCCGCGTCACAGGCACACCGGTGGTGCGCACGGCCCACAACCTCGCCCCGCACGAGCCGGGTGCCCCGGCTGAGCGCCGGCTGCTCGACGTGGTCGACCGGCGCAGCGCGTACTGGATAGCGCTCAACCCGGCGACGGTCCTGCCGCCCGGGGCCGAGGGGTCGGTGATCCTGCACGGCCACTACCGCGGCCGGTTCGCGACGGGCGGGAGGCAGCCGACGGCGGGGCGCGTCCTGCAGTTCGGGCTGATCCGGCCGTACAAGGGTGTCGAGGGGCTGATCGAGGCGTTCCGGGCGTCGCCGCGTCCGGACCTGTCGTTGCGCGTCGTGGGCAGGCCGGTCGACGACACGATGCGCCGCGCGGTGGAGGTCCGGGCCTCGGGAGACCCCCGCGTGAGCCTGTCGCTCGTGTTCGTGCCCGACGACGAGCTCGCCCGCGAGGTCGCCGCGGCGCAGCTTGTCGTCCTGCCGTACCGCGAGCTGCACAACTCGGGGGTCGCGTTGGTGGCGTTGTCGCTCGACCGGCCGATCCTGGTGCCGCGCACCCCGGCGTCGGAGGCGCTCCGGGAGGAGGTCGGACCGGACTGGGTGCTGCTGTTCGACGGCGAACTCACGCCGCGGGTGCTGGAGGACGCGATCGACCGGGCCCCCCACGTCGTCGGTACGGGCGCCGCACCCGACCTCCGGGACCGCGACTGGGCCACGGTGGGGGAGCGCCACGCGGAGGTCTACCGCCACGTCCTGGGCCGCGTCCGCTAGGCATCCTCACAGGTCCGCGGCGTTCCTCCGCGCGAGCGCCCGGATCAGGGGCAGGCGTGCCCGGATGGCTCGTGCCACCTCGTCGCGGTCCACGAGGACCCGCTTCACCACGTCGTTGACCGCACCGCCCATGCCCTCGTGGGGTTCGATGGTGTTGTCCTCGAGGTCGAACAGGCGCAGGAGGCCGGCGACCTTTCCCTGCGTCGACATCACGACGACGGGGACCCCCTCCGAGAGACCGATGACCGAGAGGTGCATCCGGCCGCTCACGACGACGGACGCCCTCGCCGCGAGTGCCCGGACCGCCGCCGGGCTCCACAGCTCGGTGATGGCGACGACCCGCTCGTCGGGGAACAGCTCCGCGACCGCGGTGCCCATGGCGACGTCGTCGCCGGACACCCGGTGTGCGTGAGGAACGAGGACGACGGACATGCCGGCGTCGACGAGGTGCTGCACGATCTTCCAGTAGTCCGGGACCTGGTCGAACCACGACCCGATCATGCCGCTGGCGTTGACGAGCGCGACCGGCCGGGCACCCAGCCCGGCCAGCAGCTGGTCCGCGGGGCCGGGGTCCAGCCGCTCGTCGGCGAACACGAGGTCGGCCACGTCCTCGACGTGGCGCAACCCGTGTGCACGGAGCCGGGCGGCCGACACCGGGTCGCGTGACATCAGGCGCACGCCCGCGGCGTCGGCGGCGCGGAGCGCGCGCAGTGCGGCCCTGCGGGGGGTCGCGTTCCAGCTGAAGCCCAGCACCCGGGCCGGCCGGCCCGCCCGGGCGGCGATCTCCACGCACCGGGACCGCATCACCGACGAGCGCGCGGCGTAGGCACCGTCCATGGTGTCGGCGCCGAAGACGGATACCGACCGGGCGGCCGCGACCAGCCTGCCGAAGCGCCACACGTCGGCGAGGTGGCGTGGCCCCAGGCCGTACAGCAGTGCGGGGAGCCGGACCAGACGCACGGGACCCGCGGCAGGAATGACAGGCAGGGTCCCGGCGTCCTCGCGGTCGATCACGACGAGCGGCCCGTCGAGCAGGGCGGCGAAGCTCTCGACCATGGCCTGGTCGCCGATGTTCGCGGCCCGAGGGGGCGCGACGAGGACGTGTGCGCGCTCGTGCCCGCGGGCGCCGCGCGCGAGCCCGGCCGCCCGTGCGATCAGCAGGTCGGCCCACCGGACCGGGTAGGCGCGCGCGCCGAGCAGGCGGCGCAGACGACGCGCGCGGTCGGCGATCGTCATGGTGAGACCACACTCCTCGTCGTCGCCGGACGTGCGACCCGGGCGAGCTGTCTTCTCGTCGCCCAGAGCTCGCGGGCGTCCCGGCGCAGCCGGGGCCAGACGCAGCAGGTCAGGGCGAACCAGGCGGCCATGACGAGCACGCCGAGGCCCAGGACCACGGGATCGGGCAGGTTCGTCCGGCCGAGGGTCCACCACACGAGCGCTCCGGCACAGCCATGGACCGCGATCGCGCGTGCCCCGTTCCAGAAGAGGTCCCGGGCCGGGGCCGTCGTCACCCGCGCGATCCAGACGAGTCCGACCGGCCAGCAGAGGGCGGTCGAGACGGCGTATCCGGCCGCCACCCCGACCACGCCCCAGTGCGACCCGACCAGCACCGCGACGATCATGAGCGGCCGGGTGGTCAGGGCGAGGAACAGCTGCGCCCGCGTCCTGCCCGTGGACAGGAACACCCACATCGTCGCCAGCGCCGCCCCGTCGAAGACGCCGCCGATGGCGAGCACCTGGAAGATCGGCACGGCCTCGTCCCACTGGGCGCCCAGGACGACCCGGATCACGGGCTCGGCGAGCACACCCGTGAGCACGAACAGCGGGACCACCGCGTGCAGCAGGAGCAGCTGGCCGCGGAGCAGGTACGTGCGGTAGCGGTCGGGATCGTCGTTGAGCCGGGACAGGACCGGCAGCGCCACCCGCGTCGTCGGGTAGCTCAGCTGCGTCACGGGGAGTGCCATGAGCTGGTACGCGCGGCTGTAGAGGCCCGTCACCGCCGCCCCGAACCGCGCCCCGACGACGAGCGTGTCGATGTTCCGGCTCGTGTACCCCAGGATCTGGGTGCCCATGAGATAGCCGCCGTAACGCACGAACGACCGGACCGATGTGCCGCGCCGGGGCGGGCCCGGCCACCACCGTGCCGCCACGACCAGGCCGACGCTCAGCACCAGAGCCTTGACGAGCTCCTGGCCCACCAGTGCCCAGTAGCCCCAGCCGCCGACGGCCATCAGGATCGCCGTCGACAACCCGGCGAGGGGCCCCGCGACCTCGACGACCGCCGCAGCGCCGAACCGGAGGTCCCGGGTGAGGCCGGCGCGGAACTGGGCAGCGAACCCGTTGAGGACGAACGTGATCGCGAGCCACCGCGTGACCTGCCGCAGCTCCGGCTGGCCGTAGAGCGCGGCGACGAGCGGCGCCAGGGCCAGTACGGCGAGGGCCAGCACCGCGCCGAGCAGCAGGCTCAGCCAGAAGAGGTTGTCGCGTTCCGCCCGGGAGAGCGACGGGGTCTGGACGGCGGCGTTCGACAGGCCGAAGTCCCGCACGAGCTCACCGATGCCGACGATGACCAGCACCATCGCCACCATGCCGAAGTCGTCCGGCGACAGGAGCCTCGCCAGGACGACCAGTGCCGCGGCCTGGATCAGGAAACGGAAGGCCTGGCCCGTGAGGGTGAGGACACCGCCGCGTGCCGCCCTGCTGCCGAGGCCGGGCCCCGGGGCTGTCGCCGTCACCGCGGCACCACGCGGCGACGAGACCGGACCGCGTGGATCTGGACAGGCTTCATCCCCGTTGAGATTACGTGGTCCGCCCGGACGACGCCGGGCGAGGCGGCCGGTCGGAGCAGTGGGATGCGGCGACTATTTCGCCATGTGATCGACCCCGGTGCCGGCGTTCTCGTCAGCCGGCGTACGGCGCGCGCCGCAGCATGCCCGCCATGCTCGCCCGGACCGACGGCGGGACCACCGCGGGCGGCACGATGCGTGCGATCCGCCGCGCGGGCGACGTCGTGACCTTCCGGTGCACGTACGGGTACAGCGCGCGGAGCCGGTCGAACTCCGCCCGGGTCACGGCGTCGTCGTGGTCGGGAAGGGCGTCGAGGGCGGCCCAGGTGTCGTTCGCCAGGGCACGCAGCGGGGCGGGGACCGGCATGTCGTCCCACCTGACCTCGACCCGGTGCAGCGTGTGGTCGACGAAGGCGTCGACCCGCTCGACGGCGCTCGTGTCGTGCGGGTCGACCATCGGCAGGTCGAGCGCGGTGGCGGCGTCGAACACCGGGCCGTCCCAGTCGTGGATGAGGTCCCAGTAGCGCACGAAGGCCCGCGGGGTCGCCCGGGTCGCGAGCTCGGTGCCGAGCATCACGTTGACCCACCCGGCCAGCCGGTCCACCAGCCAGTCCCGGTGGTCGGTGACCATGCTGCCCGCCATCTCCCCGGGCGGGCGCAGCACGGTGAGGCACGACGCCGTGGCGCCCGCGGCGGCCGCCGCCCGCTGCCAGTGCTCCAGGAACCACAGCAGCCGCGGGTCCTTGATCACGAGGTCGCCGTGCTCCGCGGTCCGGGCGGCGAGCCAGGCCGCGATCCCGCCGGACGCGTCCGCCTCGGCGCTCGCCCGGTCCACCAGGTGCCAGGCGAGGGGGCGCGGGTCCGTGGCCTGCACGTCGGCCGACCGGAGCAGGGCCTCGTGGAGGTCCACCACCCACCGCGACTCCGACGGGCGCCGGGGGTTGGCGGCGTCCGGCTCGACCTCGGGGCGCGGGACGGTGAGCCCGAACTGGCGCAGCGCCCCGGCGAGCGTGCTCGTGCCGCTGCGCTCGGGGCCGGTGACGAAGACGACGCGGGGGCCGCCGGTCATCGGGCGTCCACCGTCGGGCCCACCTGCGCCGGGGCCCACGGGGCCGCCCGGTCCAGCACGTCCAGGTCGTAGCCGTGGGCGCGGATCCGCTCGCCGAGGTGCTCGCCGACCACACTGCGGTAGCGGGGGAGCAGCGCGACGTCGGTGACGTCGCGCACCAGGTCACCCCGGGGCGTGCCACGACGTGACCCGATGTGCGCGAGGTGGTTGCGGACCCGGCCCGCCAGGTGGCCGCGGCCGCCGGTCTCCCACAGCTCGGCGTAGCGGTTGCCGCCGTCCGCGTCGACGGCGCGGACGCCGGCGTCCGGGAGCTCCAGGTCCAGGAACCGCGCGACCCGGTCGAGCTCCCGCGCGGGCTCGCGCATCAGGTGCTCGTACCGCAGCACCAGCAGGTTCTCGATGTGGAGCGCGTCCTGCGCGAAGACGTCGTGCGCGTGCACCCAGTGCTCGACGAGCCGCGGGAACCCGTACGTGAACCGGCCCCGGGTCCGGGTGGCCCACTTGCGCACCGCCAGCGCCTGCACCACGGGATGCCGGGTGACGACGACGAAGCGCGCCCGCGGGAAGACCTCCTGCAGGTAGCGCATCTTCGTGAGGTTGGGCGTGGACCGCTCGACGAGCACCGTGCGGTCCAGGGCCCAGTAGGGCGACCAGCTCTGCCAGAGGCGCGCCGCCGCGTCCGGGGTCCGTTGCGCGTCTTCTTCGGTCAGGTGCGCCTGCGGATGAAACGACCATTGGGATGTATTACCCAGACCGCCGACATAGGCGTCCTGAATGTGTTGTCCCTCGTCCATGGGGGCGCCCGTTCCGGTGAGTCCGGAGGCGTCGTGGCTGGAACCGATGATGCGGGCCACAAGGGCGGTACCGCTGCGATGTAGCCCGCCCACGAAGGCGAGGCGATGGTCGTTCCAGGGCGCGCCAGTCGTACTCGTTCCGGACATGTGGGGAAACCTCGGCTGCTCGACTGACAAGTGGTCGCTGTGCCCCGCAAAAATATGCGATGAATGTACCGCGTGCGACCCGAATCGACCGATCGCCAGGATATGCGCCGGAGAATTCATCCGGGCGGGTTTGGCGCATTGTGTGAGCGGTGATGGCCGGTGCCCGGTCTTTGTTCGCACTGATAAGACTTTTCAGGCATTCCATACCATCGTGATTGCCGGTATTGTCCCGGCTTGTGTCCCCAGCACCCCGTCCGACGTCGTCCGTGGCTCAGCCCGGGCGCGCTCCGCGTGGGGCCCTGGCGCCCCGGTTCTCCGGGCCCCGGTCACTGGCGCTCGGCGCGCTGGCCGTCGCGGTCGGCGTCTGCCTGACGGCGTGCGCCGGCCTGCTCGATCCCGGCGCCGAGCCGATGCCCGCGCCGGGGATCGCGCCCGGTGTGGTCGGCGTGGCGGTGCCGGTCGAGCGGGCGCCGTCCCCGCACCCGACGTCGGTGGGGGCCATCTACGGCGAGCATGCCCAGGAGTCCGCGGCCGTGGACGTGCAGCCGGCGCCCAGCGACTCGGCGTCGCGCGGCGAGGACCGCGAGCCGCTCCCGGGAGCGGGCGACGGGACCGGTGCCGGATCCGGGGGTGGTGCCGGCTCCGGCGGCACGGGCTCCGGCGAGGGTGCGGGTGGAACGGGCGGCGCGGCACCCGACCTGACCGACTCCGTGCAGTACGCCCAGGCGCTGGAGGGCGCGGTCAACGGCCACCGGACGGCGAACGGGCTGGCTGCCCTGGCCCACGACGACTGCGCGTACGACGTCGCGCTGGAGCGGGCCCAGGCACTGGTCGGTCAGGAGTTGGCGCACGCGCCTCTCGGCCCGATCTTCGACGTCTGCCCGACCACGGCCGTCGCGGAGAACCTCGCCAAGGGCGGGTGGACGCCCGCGGAGGCGGCGCAGGGCTGGATGGACTCGGAGGGCCACCGCGCCAACATCCTGAACGGCGACCTGACCCGCGGCGCCGTCGCCTGCGTGCCCGACGGCGGCGACCCCGCGGCACCCGTCATGATCTGCGCGCACGTGTTCCTGGCCTGACGCGCGGAACCTCCGGGTCCCCCGGGAGCGGGCCGCGGTTGTGGCCGGCCCGCGCGTCGTGTCGAATCGTCGTCGTGCCCCGCAACCCGATCCGCCTCGCCGTCACGCTCGTGACCGCCGGGGCGCTGCTCACGGCCTGCTCGGACCTCACCGGGCGGGACGCCGGCCCGGAGCTGACGGCGACGCCGCAGGCGACCTGGACCGCGCCCGGCGACGTGGACCTCACCGACCCGGGGCAGTACGCCGCCGCCCTGGAGGACGGCGTGAACGCGGCCCGTGCGCAGGTGGGCGTGGCCGAGCTGGACCACGACGACTGCCTCCAGCCGGTGGCGGTGGAGCGGGCCGCGGCGCTGATCGGCGCACCGGAGCTCACCCACGCCCCGCTGCCGCCCGTGCGGCAGAGCTGCCCGGGCGGGCTCGTGGCCGAGAACCTCAGCCGGACCGCCAACCCGCCGCAGACCGTGGTGCAGGCGTGGCTGGACTCGCCGTCGCACCAGGAGAACCTCGTCAACGAGGAGCTGCGGCGCGGCGCGATCGGGTGCGTGGTCGACGGCGGCACGGCCACGGCACCGGTGCTGGTCTGCTCGCACCTGTTCCTCGACTGACGGAGCGCCGAACACTCTCCCCAGACCCTCCCCGATACCGGGGCAACCTGGCCAGATGCGCCCGTTATGGTGTGACGCGCGCATGAGTGCGCGTGTCAGACGTACAGGTCCCCCGGGTGACCTGTGCGTCTGACACGTGACGGAGCAGAGCACCCGCCCGGAACGACAGCAGGAGAAAAATGGCCCAGGCGACGACCGCCGTCGACCGACCTTCCGGACCACCCTCCGAGCCCCGCGGCGGGGCCGGCCGGGCACCGGCGGCACCGGGCACGGGGCACGCGTTCCGCACCGACATCAACGGGCTGCGCGCGGTCGCGGTGCTCGCCGTCGTCGTCTACCACGCGGGGATCGCGATCCCCGGCGGGTTCACCGGCGTCGACGTCTTCTACGTGATCTCCGGCTACCTCATCAGCTCGCTGCTGCTGCGTGAGGTGGACCGCAGCGGGTCCGTCGACCTCGTCGAGTTCTGGACCCGCCGCATGCGCCGCCTCGTCCCGGCCCTCGCGCTGGTCGTCACGGTCACGCTGGCCGCGTGCCTCCTGATCCTGTCGCCCCTGGTCTGGGGGCGTCTCGCATGGCACGGCGCGTCGGCCATGCTGTTCGTCTCCAACCTGCTCTTCCCGTACCAGGGGCAGGACTACTTCTCCGACTCCGTCACGCCGAGCCCGTACCTGCACACCTGGTCGCTCGGCATCGAGGAGCAGTTCTACATCTTCTGGCCGCTGCTGATCCTGCTGGCCGTCGCCGTGGCCCGGCGCACCCGGATCCCGGCCCGCCGCATGCTGCAGCTCCTGTTCGCGGGGACGTTCGTGGTCTCGCTGGCCACGTCGGTGTGGCTCACGGCGGCCGTCCCCGAGTGGGCCTTCTACGTGCTGCCGACGCGTGCCTGGGAGTTCGCGGGCGCCGCCCTCGTCGCGACCCTGCCGTGGGGCCGGCTCGCCGAGCTCTCCCGCCTCCGTCCGGCCCTGCTGCGGGCGCTGCTCGGCGCCGCCGGGTTCGCGCTGCTCGCGCTCTCGTTCGCGGTGGTGCGCGAGACCGACCCGTTCCCCGGCACGGTCGCCCTGCTGCCCGTCGGCGGCGCACTGCTCGTGCTCGCGGCGGGCAGCGTCTCCGCGCCCGGCACGTGGGTGGACCGCGTGCTCGACCTGCCGGTGCTGCAGCGGCTCGGCGACGTCTCCTACTCCTGGTACCTCTGGCACTGGCCGTTCGTGGTGCTCACCACGGCAGCCGTGCAGGACGACGCGGTCTGGATCAAGGTGCTCGCCTCGGTCGCGGCCCTCGGCGCCGCGTTCGCGACCTACCGCTGGGTCGAGAACCCGATCCGGTTCAGCAGCGCGATGCGGTCCTGGCGCCGCACCGCCGCGGTCACCCTGGTGATCGGGCTCGCGGTGGGCGGCCTCACGGTCGGCACCCGGGTCGCGACCAGCGCCGTGCTGGAGCGCGAGCCGTACGCCACCGCCGTCGCCACCCGTGCCGAACCGGCGTCGTACGGGTGCACCGACACCACCGAGACGACGTCGGGCACCGAGGTCTGCCTGCTCGGCGACGTCGACGCCACCACCACCGTGCTGCTGCTCGGCGACTCCCACACCATGCACTGGATCCCCGCCTTCGACGCCGCCGCGGCGGATGCCGGCCTGCGGCTCGCCGTCCGCTGGCGGCACGGCTGCCCCGCCGCCGAGGTCAAGGTCGAGCAGCCCACCGACCGTGGCCCGTGCGCCGGCTTCCAGGCCGAGTCTCTGCGCGTCGTCGACGACCTGCGGCCCGACGTCGTCGTCGTCAGCCAGGCACAGATCTACGGCGACCGCATGCAGCACGAGGACGGCACCCTGATGACCGAGGACGAGGTGCGCAGCACCTGGGAACGGGCGAACGACGAGCTGTTCGCGCACCTCACCGAGGTGTCCCCGTCCGTGGTGGCGGTCAAGGACAACCCGCAGCTCGACGTCGACCCGCTCGAGTGCCTCACCCGGCCCTGGTCCGCGCTGGGCGACTGCGGCATGCCGCGCGCGGACGCCGAACGCTCCAACGGCGACCTGCCCCGCATCAGCGCCGAGGTCTGGGACAGGTACGACGTCCAGGTGTGGGACGGCGTCTGGTCGGAGACCTGCGACACGCAGACCTGCCGTGTGGGTGATGTCAGTCACCCCGTCTACCGTGACTTCCACCACCTCAGTGCCGAATACGTGCTGACCAAGGTGCGCTCCGTGGAAGAGATGCTCCAGACTGCGGTGCGCGGCAGCTAGCCGGCCAACACCAGGTAACGAAGGGGACATCGAACCCATGGCTCACGACCAGGCCCAGGCGCGGGGCGCCGTCGACCGGTTCTTCAAGATCAGCGAACGCGGGTCGACGGTGTGGACGGAGGTCCGCGGCGGTCTCGTCACCTTCTTCACGATGAGCTACATCGTGGTGCTCAACCCCCTCATCCTCGGGAGCGTGCCCGACGGCACCGGGCAGTTCCTCGGCGGCGGCACCACGGGCGGCGACCAGGCGGCGATCGCCGCCGCGACCGCCCTCGTCGCCGGCGTCATGTCGATCCTCATGGGCGTGGTCGCCAACTTCCCGCTGGCGCTCGCTGCGGGGCTCGGGCTGAACGCCGTCGTCGCGTTCTCCGTCGCGGCCCTGCCGGGCATGACCTGGGCCGACGCCATGGGCATCGTCGTGCTGGAAGGCATCGTCATCCTGATCCTGGTGGTCACCGGCTTCCGCGAGGCCGTGTTCAAGGCCGTGCCCCGCGAGCTCAAGATCGCGATCAGCGTGGGCATCGGCCTGTTCATCACCTTCATCGGCGTGTACGACGCCGGCTTCGTGCGCATCCCCGCCTCCCTGTCGACGCCCACGGAGCTGGGCATGGGTGGCTCGCTCGGCGCCTGGCCGCTGTTCGTCTTCGCGTTCGGTGTGCTCCTGGCCGCCGTGCTGATGGTGCGCAAGGTGCGCGGCGGCATCCTCATCGCGATCGTCGCCTCCACGGTGCTCGCCGTCGTCATCGAGGCCGTCGGGCAGATCGGCAAGCGCACCGACGACAACCCGAGTGGCTGGTCGCTCAACGTCCCGGCGCTGCCCGACTCGGTGGTCGCGCTGCCGGACTTCTCGCTGATCGGCCAGTTCTCGCTCTTCGGGTCGATCGAGAAGATCGGCCTGCTCGCCGTGGTCCTGCTGGTGTTCACGCTCCTCATCGCCGACTTCTTCGACACCATGGGCACCATGGTCGCCATCGGCGGCGAGGCGGGGCTGCTCGACGAGAAGGGCAACCCGCCGCGGACCAAGCAGATCCTGATCGTCGACTCGATCGCCGCCTCTGCGGGCGGCATGGGCTCGGTGTCGTCCAACACGGCGTACGTCGAGTCGGCGTCCGGCGTCGGCGACGGCGCCCGGACCGGCCTCGCCGCCATCACAACCGGCGTGGCGTTCCTGCTGACCACGTTCCTGTCGCCGCTCGTCGAGGTGGTGCCGCACGAGGCGGCCACGCCCGCGCTCGTGATCGTCGGCTTCCTCATGGTGGTCCAGGTGACCGGCATCGACTGGAAGAACCTCGAGGTCGCCATCCCCGCGTTCCTCACCATGGTGCTCATGCCGTTCGCCTACTCGATCACGGTCGGCATCGGGGCTGGCGTGATCTCGTTCGTGCTGCTCAAGCTGGCCGTCGGCAAGGTGCGCCAGATCCACCCGCTGCTGTGGGTCGCGGCGGCGCTGTTCCTCGTCTACTTCCTGATGGGCCCGATCCGCACGGCGGTAGGCATCTGACGCTGACGCGCCAAGAGGTGCGCTTCTACCCCGCCATTGGGC
>NZ_JBHWZO010000115.1:0-18718 GCF_042728455.1 Promicromonospora sp. NPDC060204 | reverse complement strand
CCGGGGACCTGTACGTCCGACACGGCGGGGGCCTCCGCGACCAGGCGGCGCAGCACCAGCGCCAGCTCGACCGCGACGACCAGGTCCGTGGCGCGCGCCGGGACCCGCACCGCGCCGCCCGGGACGCCGACCGCAGCGCCGCCCGGGACGCCGACCGCAGGGTCGCCCGCCGTGAGCGCCGACGCCGGACCGTTGAGGAAGCGCGGCACGGGGAGCCGGGGCAGGCCGTCCGGGTCGACGGCGTTCGGCGGGGCGGCGTTGCCGAAGGCGGTCCAGAAGTGCCGCACGCCCGCGACCGACCAGTCCGCGGGCGCGCCGATCACCGTCGAGCCCGGCTCGGCACGCTCGCGCAGCGCGAGCTCCCGGACGGCCCACGACGGGTGCCGGGTCAGGTCGGGAGGCACCGACCCCGGGCCGTCGTCGGGCGCCACCACCGGGTTGGCCAGCGCGCCCACCCGCTCGATCTCGACCTCGAGCCGCGTGCCGGCGGCGACCTCGCCGGGGGTGACGGGCAGGCCGTCGATGCCCATGGTGCCGAGGTGGATCACGTCGCCCACGTGCAGCGACGCGAACGAGGAGTACCAGGCGAGCACCCGCTCGATGCCCAGCAGGGTGGCGCCGCTGTGCGCGCGGTCGCGCGTGCGGCCCGACTGCCGCGTCCACATCAGCAGGTCGTACGGGTCGCCCACCTCGTCCTTCGTGACGAGGTACGGGCCCATGGGGCACATCGTGTCGGCCTTCTTGCCGGCCCACGACGCCGTCGCCTGGAACAGCCAGTCCTGGTACCCGGGCGGGAGCGAGTACCCGGCGCCGGCGTTGCCCGGCACGGCGGAGAAGTAGTGGGTGCCGGACACGTCGTCCACCACGGTGTACCCCGCGACGTGCTCCATGGCCCGCTCGACCGGGACGTCCCGCCCCGCCCGGCCGATCACTACGGCCAGCTCCACGTTGTAGGCCATGGCGGGCAGGTGGTGGCCGTGGCGGACGACGACGGGCGCGCCGTGCCCGACCACCGCCCCCTGCGGCCGCTGGTGCCCCAGCGGGAACAGGTTGAGCAGCGGCACGCCCGGCCGGTTCCGCACGAACGACGGCGAGTTCGTCACCAGCCCCCAGCACAGGCGCGGCTTCGGGACCGGCGCGAGCAGCTCGACGCCGACGCCGACCCGGTGCCCCGAGCGCGGCAGGAACGTCAGGTCGGTCCGCGCCCGCTGCTCGACGGCGGCGGCGAGCCGGGACAGGGCCGCCAGGCCGGCGTCGTCGAGCGCGAGGAGGCCGACGAGCGTGTCCGGCCACGGCCCCGCGAGGAAGTGCGGGGCCGGGCCCGGGGCCGGGACGGGCGCGTGCGCCGCGAGGGCGGCCTCGGCGCGGACGGGCTCGACGAGCCACTCACGGTCCGCCACGCCGGGGTCGCGCAGGACGACGCCCCAGCGCTCCGTGCCCTGGGCCAGGAAGCTGGCGAGTCTCACCGCTCGTTCCTCACAGCTTGTCCCTCACAGCCGGTACCTCACGACATCTCCCCGGCGCCCGGCACCTCGATCGTCGCGCCGTCGGCGGTGAGGTACCCGGCCACGATCACCCGGTACCAGCGCCGCCCGTCGGACACGGCGAGCGTGGGGAACGGGCCCAGCGCGTCGGGCACCATCACGAGCCCGCCCGCGACGGGCTCGGGCAGCTCGGCCACGGGGTTGGGCACGAGCTGCAGGCTGTGCGCGTGGACGCGGCGCATCCGCAGCTCCGCGGAGCCGAGGTCGCGCTCGTTGTCCGCGGTGGGCACCACGCCGTCGGCCCCGACGCGGACGGCGGCCAGTGCGTTCGCCTCCGGCGTCGCGGCGACCAGCTCGACGACGGCGGCGCCCGCCGCGCCGTCCGGCACCACCCGCACGCCGCCCTTGATGCCCGGCCCGGCCCCCGCGACCTGGGCGGACGCCGCGAGGAAGCTGCCGTAGGCGTCGCCGTCCGCGTACCCGTCCGCCGCCGTGGCCCGCACCACGGACGCCCCGTTCTTCGCGGAGGTGAGCTCGTGCTCGTTGTTCCCGGCGCTGCGCCGCTGCACGTAGCACCCCGCGCCCACGGTGCCCGCGAGCAGCACGGGCGCGGCGGCGTCCAGGGTGTTGCCGCTGATCGTGGAGCCGGTCAGGGTTCCGGTGACCCGCACGGGCGCGTTCGCGGGCACGGTGTTGGCGCCGAACGCGTTGCCCATCACGGAGATCCCGTCGGCATCGCCGGCGATCCGCACCGCGCCGCGGATCACGCTGCGCTCCAGGTTCCAGTTGTCGAACGAGTTGGCGGAGACCGTGATCTCGGACGCCGACTGCTCGAACGCGACCGGGTCGAGGTTGATCCAGTTGAACGTGTTCCCGGTGATGGTGACGTTGTGCGCGTCCACGCCGCGGAACAGGATCGCGTTCGGGGGCCGGTTGCCGCCCGGCTCCACCCCGCCGCCGCCGATCACGTTGCCCGCGATCGTCAGGTTGGAGCCGCCCGCCGTGATGTCGATCGCCGGCCCGGAGGCGTGCTCCACGACGTTGCCGACGATCGTGGAGTTGATGATGCCGCCGACGAAGAACCGGCGGCCGATGTCCACCAGGTTGTTCGAGATCACGGCGCCGCGGAAGTTCTCGTTCTCCGCGCCGGTGGTCGCGATGCACTGGTTCATGCTGTGGAAGTGGTTGCCCTCGATGAGCCACTTGCGCATGCCGTACGGCAGCAGGTGCAGGTCGCCGCCGCCCGTGCCGTCGGTGGGCCACTGCACGGTCAGGGCGGTCCCGGAGATCGCCACCAGGTTGTTCGTGAACACCAGCCCGCGCCCGACGTGCACCACCGCCTGGTTGAACGACACGAAGGTGCACTCCGTGATGGTGGCGTCCATGTCGTCGGTGTTGGTGGTTCGGGCCGTGCGCACCGCGACCGAGCCGGGCGTGCGGGTCCGGGTGATGAACGACAGCCCGCGGATGCCGCACAGCGGCGCGTGCATCTCCAGGCCGGTGCCGTCGAAGTCCACGAGGATCAGCGACGTGCGCACGCCCATGGTGCCCTGGCCGGCCAGCACGATGCGGTTGAGGTTCATCGGCTCGGTGAACTCGGTGTCCCGCACCACGAGCGGCGCGGTGATGCGGTAGGTGCCCGGCGGGAACCAGACGATCTTGCTGAGCCGCTCGAACTGGGCGTCGATGGCGGCCTGGATCGCGGCGGTGTCGTCGTTGACGCCGTCGGCCAGGGCGCCGAACTCCTGCGGCGTGGTGGCCCCGGAGATGTCGAGGGTCGCGAGCGCCGGGTCGGAGAGCTCGGGCGGGCCGGGCTCGGTGGGGAGCGCGCCGGCGGGGGACAGTGCGGCGGACAGCGGCGTGGACACGGCGCCTGCGGCGGTGGCGAGACCGGCCAGGCTGGCGGTGCGGAGCATGTTCCGTCGGGTCACGGGCTGGTGCATCGTTGCTTTCCTTCCGTTGAGCCTTACGGGCTGGGCCTTCGTGGGGCGGCCCAGATGGGGGTGACTCAGGTAGGGGCACTCAGATGAGATGCTCCGCGAAGGGCGCGAGGAAGGCGTGCAGCGCCTCCCGTTCGGCCGGGTCGCACGCGATCAGGGGTGGTGCGACGTGCGGTGGGCACAGCCCGCGCCGGGCGAGCACGGCCTTGATCGCGGGGGTGCCCGGGCGCACCTTGTGCAGACCCACCAGGGCGGTCAGCAGCTCCTGCAGGCGGGCCACCTCGGCGGTGTCGCCCGCGCGGTGCGCGGCCACGACCGCGAGCGTCGCGCGCGGCGCGATGTTGCCGATGCCGGGCACGACGCCGTGCGCGCCGAGGTCCAGGGCGGCCGCGAGCTGCGTCTCGTCGCCCTGCCCGACGGCGAACCCCGGCCGGCGCGCCGCGATCCCGACCAGGTGCCGCATCAGCACGAGGTCGCCGGAGCTGTCCTTGATGCCGACCACGTGGTCGAGGTCGGCCAGCGCGTCGGCCAGGCCCGGCGTGATCGGGCTGCTGTACCGGGGCGCGTTGTAGGCCACGACGGGCAGGCCGACGTCGGCCAGGGCCGCGAAGTGCGCCACGACCTCGTCGGCGCGGTGGTGGAAGTAGATGGGCGGGCTGAGCACCAGGGCGTCCGCGCCGGCCGCCGCGGCGGAGAAGGCCCGCGCGAGCACGTCGTGCGTGCCGGCGGCCGTCACGTTCACCAGCACGAACCCGCCGTCGTGCCCGGTGCCGTGGTGCGGTGTGCTGTGCGGCGGTGTGCCGGGACGCTGCCCGCCGAAGTGGGGCCCACCGTTGTGGTGACCGTTGTGGTGCTCGGAGCTCCGGCCCAGCGCGTGCCAGCGCGCCACCACCTCGGCGGTGAACGGGCCGAGGTCCGCGACGGGCACCAGCGGGCCCTCGCCGTTGCTGCCGAACAGCATCAGGGTGCGCACCCCGTGGGCGTGCAGGCTGTTCAGCAGCCGGCTCGCGCTCGCCGCCGCCGGCCGGCCGCGCACGTCCATGGGCGTCACGAGCGGCACGGTCACCCCGGTCAGGAGCGGTGTTCCGGTCAGCATCAGTACCCCCTGATCTCGGGCCAGTCGAGCTCGAACCCGTCGGCGACGAGCTCGGCCTGGAACGCGGCGAGCAGCGCGGCGTCACCATGCACCTGGGCGGGCTCCACGCCGTGGGCCAGGCAGTGCGCGGCGAGCGCCCCGGCGGCCTCCCCGGCGTTCCACTCGACGGGGTGCAGCCGGTAGCAGCCGTTGGTGATGTGCGTGGTGCCGATGTTCTTCCCGGCGGCCAGCAGGTTGCGCACCCGCACGGGCAGCAGCGCGCCGAGCGGGATCCGGAACGGGCTGGACGGCACGTCCAGGTAGTTGTCCCCGCCGGTGCTGGGGTGCAGGTCGATCCGGTACATGCCCACGCCCACGGAGTCGGGGTAGACGACGGCCCCGGCGGCGCCGCGCACCGCGAGCGACAGGTCCTGCTCCACCACGGTGGTGCGGGCCCGGATGCGGCGCGACTCGCGCACGTACGGCGCCTTGGCGAACCCGTCCTGGGTGCCCAGCACGTCCGGCCGCAGCCGCAGTCCCGGCCAGCCCGTGCCGCCATCGGGCCGGGGCGCCTCGGTCTGCAGCCAGTAGAGCATGCTGAGGGACAGCTGCCGGGCGCCCAGCAGGTGCTTGTCGCGCTCGGCCTCGGGCACGGGGTCGTCGGCCGGGCCGACCAGCGGGCCGGGCAGGTAGTCGATCATGGGCCAGTTGACGAGCGTGACGTCGCTGGCGGCGAAGCCGGCCTCGAACTGCTCGCGCGCCACGATGCGGCGGAACAGCCACAGCTCCCGGTCGCCGGGGTCGGCGCTCTGGTCGGCCACGACCGGGCCGCTGGGCGCGTGCGGCACGAACGTGCGCACCAGCGGCTCCAGCGTGCGCGGGTCGGGGGCGGTGAGGCTGAGCATCCGGTCGGGCCAGTAGGGCGGGCGGTAGTCGTGCCAGGTCTCGTACTGCTCCGGCCGGTCGACCGTGTGGTCCTCGCCCTCGCGGTGCTCGACGGCGAACACCCACGAGAAGGCCTGCTGGTTGCCCGGCTGCGGATGAGCGGGGGCGCTCGGCTCCCCGGTCTCCTCCCGCGACTCGAACCCCGTCACGTGCTCGACGCCGCCCAGCGGCAGCAGGTCGCCGAGCTCCGTGGCGTCCAGGACGTAGGGCGCCGCGATCGTCACCTCGGCGCCGTCCGGCCCGGTCAGGGTCACGGCCGCCACCCGGTCGCCGTCCGCGTGCACCGCTACCGGGCGGTGCCCGAACAGGACCCGCAGCCGCCCCGCGGCCAGATACGGCGCCACCATCGCGTCCAGCACCGCCGCCGCGACCCGCGGCTCGTAGCACAGCCGGCTCACCCGCCCCAGGCCCGGGTTGAGGTCCACCACCCGGCGGGCCGACGGCGTCAGCGGGTACCACGCGCGGTAGTACTGCCGCACCCCCTCGCGGAACGCCCGGTACGAGCGCGTGCAGCCGAACTGCTCGATCCACGGGTGCTCGTCCGGCGGCACGCCCTGCGCGCTGAGCTGCCCGCCCAACCAGTCCGTCTCCTCGGTCAGCACCACCGACCGCCCGCGCCGCAAGGCGGCGAGCGCCGCAGCCACCCCACCGGCCCCGCCCCCCACGACGAGCACGTCGGCCCCCACAACCCGCCCGCCCATCCGTTGAGTGCTGGACTTTTGTGCTGTCGAATCGTTCTGAGAGGACAAATACCCAGCACTCAACGGGGCCGGGCGGGCGGGCGTCATGCTGCTCCCTCCAAAGTTTGGGCCGCTTGCAGGAGGGCTTGTGTGTACGGGTGCGCCGGTGCGGTGAAGAGCTGCTCCGCGGAGGTGTCCTCGACCAGCACCCCGCGGTGCATCACGGCCACCCGGTCGGCGATCTGCCGCACCACCGCGAGGTCGTGCGTGATGAACAGCAGCGACAGATCGTGCTCGTCGCGCAGGTCCACGAGCAGCCGCAGGATCTGCGACTGCACCGACACGTCCAGCGCCGAGACCGCCTCGTCGCAGACCAGCAGCCGCGGGCGCAGCGCCAGCGCCCGGGCGATGCTGACGCGCTGCTTCTGCCCGCCCGACAGCGCGGACGGCCGCCGGTCCGCCACCCCCGGGTCCAGCCCGACGTCGGCCAGCACCCGCGCCAGCGCCTCCCGCCGGTCGCCGGACGGCGCCACCGACGGGTGCACCCGCCACGCCTCGCGCACGATCGCGCCCACCGTCATCCGCGGGTTGAGCGACGACCCCGGGTCCTGGAACACCATCTGCACCGCGCGGTGCAGCTCCGGCGACCGCCGCCGCACCGGCCCGAGCGGGTGCCCCTCGAACGTGATGCTGCCCTCCTGCGGCGTCACCAGCCCCAGCACGCACCGCGCCACCGTCGACTTGCCCGAACCCGACTCGCCGACCAGCGCCACGGTCTGCCGCGCGCCCATGTCCAGGTCCACGCCGTCGACCGCTCGCACCGTTGTGCGGCGCTCGCGGACCGACCGGCGCGGGCCGGCGAACGTGACGCGCAGGCCACGGATCTCGAGCACGCTCACGGGGTGACCTCCTCGGCGAAGTGGCAGGCGCTGAGCCGCCGGGGCGCGGGCCCGCCCGGGTCGGTGCCGTCCGGGGCACCGACACCCGTGTCGATCTCGCGCAGCGCCGGGACCTCCGTGGCGCAGCGCGCCCGCGCCATGGGGCAGCGGGGGTGGAACGGGCACCCGGACGGCGGGTCGAAGGGGCTCGCGGGCGCGCCCGGGAGCGGCTCGGCGATCGCCGTCCGGCTGGACACGGCCGGGACGTTGCCCGCGAGCGCCCGCGTGTAGGGGTGGTGCGGACGGTCGAGCACGGCGCGGGCCGGGCCCTGCTCGCAGACCCGGCCGGCGTACATCACCACCACCTCGTCGGCGACGTGCGCCATGACCCGCAGGTCGTGGCTGACCAGGATCATGGCCAGGCCCTCGCGGTCGCGCAGGTCGGCGAGCAGCGCCAGGATCCGCGCCTGCGTGGTGACGTCGAGCGCGGTGGTCGGCTCGTCGGCGATGACCAGCTCGGGCCGTCCGGCCAGCGCGATGGCGATCATGACGCGCTGGCGCATGCCGCCTGACAGCTCGTGCGGGTACGAGCCGGCCTGCCGCTCCGGCTCGGGCAGCCCGACGCGCGCCAGCAGCTCCAGCACGCGCGCCCGGACCTCGGCGCGCGGGCGGCCGGCGCGCCGCAGGATCTCGCCGACCTGCCGCCCCACGGTCTGGATCGGGTCGAGCGCGGCCGACGGGTCCTGGAAGACGACGCCGATCTCGCGCCCGCGCACCTGTCGCCGCCGGCGCTCGGGCGCCGCGAGCAGGTCCTGGGACTTCCACCGCACCTCGCCGGAGGGGACGGCGGCGTCCGGCAGCAGCCCGACGACGGCCATCGCCGTCATCGTCTTGCCGCTGCCGGACTCGCCGATCAGGCCCGTGGTGCGCCCGGCCAGGACGGTGAACGAGACCTGGTCGACCACCGGCCCCGCGGGCAGGGTGACGCCGAGCCCGGTCACCTCGAGCATCGGGGTGGTGCTCCGCTCGGGGGTCACCACCGCGACGGACTGGTCTGCCATCTGTGCTCCCTTCGCGCCCAGGCGCGCCCGTCAGCTCTCGGAGTTCGTCACGCGCGTGAAGTACGGCAGGCTGTCGGACGCCGGGACGAAGCCCTCGACCCCGGAGCGCCACGCGTACGGCATGCCGACGAACATCGGGTACATGCCCACGGCGTCGTCCCAGACGATCTGCGTGGCCTGCGCGTACAGGTCCTCCCGCTCGGCGGTGTCGCTCGTGGCCTCCGCGGCGGCCAGCAGCTCGTCGAGGTCCTCGTTGCAGTAGCCGGTGCGGGCCGCGGCGCACGGGTACAGACGCCCCAGGTTGGTGGCGGCGTCGTACCCCTGCGAGCCGATCTGCTGGATGTTGAGGTCCCACTTCAGGGCCAGCAGGTCCTCGAGGAACACCGCCTGCTCCTTCTCCAGCGGCTCCACCTGCACGCCGATCTCGGCCAGGTCGGAGGCCACGGCCTGCGCGAGCTGGCGGAACTGCGGCTGCGAGAACTGCATGCGCAGCTTCGTGTCGTAGTCGAAGCCGGCGGCGTCCAGGGCGGCCTTCGCGGCCTGCGGGTCGTACGCCACCGGCTCCTGCGGCGCGTAGCCGAGCACCACGGGGCTGACGACGGAGTCGGCCGGCGAGCCCGTCTCCGGGAACAGCGACGCCGTGATCTCGTCGAAGTCGACCGCCTGCCACAGCGCGCGCCGCACCGCGGCCTCCTTCAGGGTCTCCTCGGAGCTGTTCATCCACATGGTCAGCACCCCGGGGCTGTCCACGCTCTCGACCGTGATCGAGGTGTCGCCCTGCAGGGCGGGGATCTGGTCGTCGGGCATGGCCCAGGTGACGTCGACCTCGCCGGTCTGGAGCGCCGTCATGCGCGCGGAGACCTCGGGGATCGACTGGAAGACCAGCTCCTCCAACGCCGGGGGTCCGTCCCAGTAGGTCGGGTTCGGCGTCATCCGCAGCGTCTGGCCCGGCTCGAACGACTCGACGACGAACGGCCCGGAGCCCACGGGGTCCTGGAAGAACGCCTCGTCGACGTCGGGCGGGGTGACGAAGAACGACGAGATCTTCGCGACGAACGACGCGTCCGGCTTGCCGGCGTCGAACACCACGGTCGACTCGTCGGGCGCCTCGACCTGGTAGTCCACGAAGTTGCCCGCCAGCGGGCCCTGCAGCTCCAGCACTCGCTCGAAGGAGGCGACGACGGCGTCGGCGTCGACCGGCTCGCCGTCGGAGAACTCCACGCCGTCACGCAGCGTGAACGTCCACCGGCTCGTGTCGTCGTTGGGCTCCCACTCGGTGGCCAGGTCGCCCGTGAACTCGCCCGGGCCGGTGCTGACCACGAGCTGGCTGAACAGGGCGCGGGCCGCGAGCTGCGTGCCCGCGTCCATGCTGGACGGGCCGTGCGGGTCCAGGTTCTCGATGGGGATGGGGCCGGCCGCGGTCAGGGTGCCGCCCGCGGCGTCGCCGCCGGGGTCGTCCCCGCCGTCGGAGCCGCCGCAGGCCGCCGTGGCCAGGAGCATGAGGGTGAGGGTGAGGGCGGGTACGGCGCGCCGGGTGCTGAGCTTCATCGCTCGTTCCTTCCGGAGGGGTGTGCCGGGTGGGAGGTGCTGGTGCAGCGCCGGGGTGCGGCGTTGTCAGGTCTGGGCGAAACGTCTGGTGAGGCGGTCGCCGACGAGGCCGATGCAGACGACCAGGACGGTGAGCGCGATGCCGGGGAAGGCCGAGATCCACCACGCGGTGGCGAGGTACTCCTTGCCGCTCGCGATGCTCTGGCCCCAGGACGCGACGTGCGGGGGCAGGCCGAGGCCCAGGAAGCTGAGGGCCGCCTCGGACAGGACGACGGAGGCGAGCTCCATCGTGGCGAGCGCGACCACGGGTCCGGCGAGGAACGGCACCACGTGCCGGCCGAGGATCACCGGGGTGCGCACGCCCATGATCCGGGCGGCGTCGACCCAGTCACGCTCGCGGACGGACAGGGCCACGCTGCGCGACAGGCGGGCGAACCCGATCCAGCCCGCCACGGACAGCGCGATGATCACCACGCCCGTGCCGCGGTCCAGGAGGCCCGCGATCACGATGGCGAGCAGGATGCCGGGGAACGCCATGAGCACGTCGACGGTGCGGGCCACGGCGACGTCGGCGAACCCGCCCGCGTAGCCGGCCACCGCGCCGAGCGCCACGCCCACCACGGAGCACAGCGCCACCACGACCACGCCGATGGTCAGGGACGTGCGCGCCCCGTGCACCACCTGCGCCAGCACGTCGCGGCCCACGCCGTCCGTGCCGAGCCACGCGGTGCCGGACGCCGTGGCCGAGCCGGGCGGCAGCAGCCGCTCGGTGACGACGGTCGCCACCGGGTCGTACGGCACCAGGTACGGGCCGACGACGGCGGCGAGCACGTAGACGCCGATGATCCCGTAGACGACCCAGGCGCCGATCGAACCCGTGCCTCTCATCGGCGCGCCTCCAGCCGGATGCGCGGGTCGAGGCGGGCGTAGGCGAGGTCGGCGGCCAGGTTGAGCACGACGACGCAGACGGCGATCAGCACCGTGGCGGCCTGCACCACCGCGTAGTCGCGGTTGCCGACCGCGCCGACCAGCAGGTTGCCGAGCCCGGGCCAGGCGAACACGGTCTCGATGACGACGGCGCCGCCCAGCAGCGTGCCGACCTGCAGGCCGACGACCGTGACGACGGGGACCAGCGAGTTCTTCAGGACGTGCCCCGTGAGCACCTCGCGCTCGGTCAGGCCCTTGGACCGCGCGGTGCGCACGAACGGCTCGGACATCGTCTCGGCGACGCCGCTGCGCGTGATCCGCCCGACCAGCGCGGTGAACGGGATGGCGAGCGTGACCGCGGGCAGCATCAGGTGCTCCAGGTCCCCGCCGCCGGCGCTCGGCAGGAGCCGCAGCCACAGCGCGAGGACGAGGATGAGCATGATGCCGACCCAGAACGGCGGCAGCGCCTGCATCCCGAGGGTGACCGTTGAGGTGGCGCGGTCCACGAGGCTGCCGGGCCGGTGCCCCGCCAGCACGCCGAGCACGATCCCGACCGTGACCGCGACGAGCGTGGCCGCCAGCGTGAGCGTGACGGTCGCGGGGAACCGTTCTAGCACCGCGTCCATGGCCGGGCGGCCGTACCGGTACGACTCGCCGAAGTTGCCGCGCACGGCGTCGCCCAGGAACGACAGGTACTGGGCGAGCAGCGGCTGGTCGAGGCCCAGGGTGTGCCGCAGCTCCGCGATCTGCTCCGGGGCGGCGTCCGGGCCGAGGGCGACCGTGGCCTGGTCGCCCGGCGCGAGCCGCACGATGAGGAAGACCGCGGTGAGCACGCCCCAGATGGTGAACAGCCCGACGGCGAGGCGCCGCAGCAGGAACGTGAGCATCATGGCGGGCTCCCCACGGAGTCGCCCTCGACCGGCGTGCACGCGACGGAGAGCTGGCGCGGGCCGTCGTCGGCGTCCAGGATCTCCAGCAGGAGGCCCACCGCCGCGCGGCCCATGCCCTCGCGGGGGAGCGTGAAGCGGGTCCAGTCGCGGCCGGACGTGGTCGCGGTGTTGCTCGGCGCGCTGCCGGGCGTGCTGCTGGGTGCCGGGTCGCCCAGCAGGGCGACGGAGAGGTCCCCCGGGATGCGCAGCCCCGCCGCGGCGGCGACGCGCTCCAGGGCGGCGACGGTCTGGTCGTCCTCGCTCGGCTCGACCAGCAGCGCCGTCACGCCGTCGGCCCGCCACCGCTGCAGCAGGTCGGTCAGCAGCGCGGCGGTGGTGGCGGCGTCGTCCGGCATCTCGTGGACCGGCTGGTCCGGCAGGCCGGCGTCGGCCAGGCCCGCGCGGAACCCCGCCTCGCGGTCGCGCGTGGGCTCCTGGTGGTCGGCGGGCCGCAGGTAGGCGAGGCGGCGGTGCCCGGCGTCGGCCAGGCGGCGCACCATGTCGCGGGTGGCGCCCACGTAGTCCGGGGCCACGTAGGAGAGCTCCGCGCCGGGCAGCTCGCGCCGTCCGACGAAGACGAACGGAAAGTCCTCGCGGACCAGGTCGGCGAGGTCCGCGCGGTCGATGTGCCGGCCCAGCAGCACGCAGCCGTCGGCGACCTTGAGCCGGTTGATGCCGCCCGAGTAGATGCGGCGCTCGCCCGTGCCGACGGAGCTGAACAGCAGCAGGTCGTACCCGAACTCGGCGGTTGCCTCCTCGACGCCCAGCAGGAACGGGAAGTAGAAGTCGCGCTGGTCCACGGGGAAGACCGGCTCGAACGTGTAGAGGCCGAGCATGCGGTTGCGCCCGCCCTTGAGGCTGCGCGCGGCGGTGTTGACGGTGTAGCCGAGCGCCGCCGCGGCGTCGAGCACGGCCCGGCGGGTCTGCTCGGCGACCTGGCTGCTGGCCTGGCCGCCGCTGACCACCAGGGATACGGTCGCCTGGGAGACGCCGGCGGCCCGCGCGATGTCCACCTGGGTGGGACGCCGACGTTGGGTCATCGCAGACTCCTCGGGTAGCCGGCGCCATTGCCGGGTAGCCTCTTTAATACGTATTAAAGCCGTGGGACGCCACACTATGGATCCGGGCAACGGGCCGTCAAGGAAATCCCGGCCGAAACGCCTGTATTCACCCGGTCGACGGAACGAGGGCGGGATGCGCGAGATCCGGGCGGACGACGACGTCCTGACCTGGGCCGGCGCCGTCTCCGTGGAGCACGGGCCGCGCTGGTCCCGCGCCTGGCGGCTGCCGCACGACCGGATCGGGCTGTTCCCCGGCGGCGCCCTGCGCTCGCGCGCCGCGATGCCCGCGGGCGTGCGGCTGGTGCTCGGCACCGACGCGCGGAGGCTCGCGGGGTTCGCCGCGGTCCAGGGAGTCGAGGTGCCGCTGGACGTGGTGGTGGAGGGTGCCGGGCCGGACGGTGCTGGATCGGGCGGCGTCGCCTCCGTGCCGGTCGGGCCGGACGGCGGCTTCGCGGTGGAGCTGCCGCCCGGCGACAAGCGGGTCGAGGTGTGGCTGCCGCAGTTCGGGACCTTCCGGCTGATGAGCCTCGCGATCGACGACGACGCGCGGGTCTGGTCGGCGCGCGGCCCGTCCGGGCCCCGGCTCGTGACGTACGGCAGCTCGCTGACGCAGTGCCGCCAGGCGGCGTCCCCCACGCGGACGTGGCCCGCGCTGGTGGCGCGCGGGCTCGGCCTGGACCTGACGTGCCTGGGCTTCGCGGGGGAGGCGCACCTCGACCCGATGGTTGCGCGCGTGCTGCGCGACCTGCCCGCCGACGTCGTCGTGGCCTGCCTCGGCATCAACGTGTACGGCGCGGGCACGTTCAGCGAGCGGTCGCTGCTCCCGGCGCTGCTCGGGTTCCTGAGCACGGTCCGCGACGGGCACCCGGGCGTGCCCGTGCTGGTGCTCTCGCCCGTCGCCTCGCCGCGGCGCGAGGACGTGGCGGGGCCCGCAGGCCTGACGCTCGCGCGGGTGCGCGACCAGGTGGCCGACGCGGTCGGCCTCCTGACCGCGCACGGCGACCCGGACCTGCACCTGCTCGACGGGCGCGCGGTGCTCGGCCCCGAGGACGCGCACCTGCTGGCCGACGGCCTGCACCCGGGTCCCGAGGGCTACGCGCACATGGCGTCGGTCATCGGTCCCGTTGTCGGGGAGCTGCTCGCCGGCCGGGCCGCGGGTGGCGCGGTCGTGCCGGGCCGGTCGTGAGGTCTCAGCGAGGGCTCACAGCAGGTCCAGCGGCGTCCCGTACTCCGGTACCACCACCCGCGTGCCCGGCGAGAGCTGCCCGATCCGCTCGGTGAGGTCGCGCATCCGGGTCCGGGTGCGGTCGTCGGCGCGCGGCGGGTTGGTCAGCGGCGACTCGAAGTCGTCCCAGTGCACCAGGACGACCTGCCCGACGCCGTCCAGCGCCGCGAGCAGGCGGCCCGCGTAGTCGGCGGTGACGTCGGTGCTCGGCACGGGCAGCGCGACGGTGTCGACGCGCAGGCCGCGCAGCGCCCGGTCGTCGTAGTCGCTGCCGCCGAGCAGCAGCACGGACTGCCCCTGCGGCGAGCGCAGCAGGTACGACAGGGTGTCGCCCTCCGGCAGGTCCGCGATCGTGCGAGGCCGCCCCGGGACCCGCGTGTGCACGCCGGGGAACAGCAGCCCGCCGGACGCTGTGCGGCTGTGCAGCGACGGCACGACGCGCAGCACCAGGTCGCCCAGGTGCATCTCCTCGCCGCCGCGCACCACCGCGAGCTGCTCCCGGGGCACGCCCATAGCAAGCGCCAGGTGGTACCCGGTCAGGGTGGAGAAAACGGTGGCGCCGCGCGTGCGGGCCAGGTGGGGCACGTCGGCGAAATGGTCCCAGTGGGTGTGCGTCACCAGGATCGAGTCGACGGCACCGTCCGCCGTCCCCGGGGCCCCGAGCGCGGCGTCGAGCGCGGCGGCGTCGACCCGCAGCCGGGTGGTGGCACTGAACTTCCCGGCCGCCAGGCCGGTGTCGAACCGCGTGACGTACGGGTCGAGCAGCACTGTGGTCGTGGGGGTGCGGATGCGCCAGCCGGAGGTGCCGAGCCAGGCGAACGTGGCGAAGCCGGCCGGTGCCGCGGTCTCGGGCGGGTTCGCGGTCTCCGGGCCGACGGCGGGGGCGGCGACGGCGGCCGACGCCGTGCCCGGTACGGCCGCACCGGCGAGCCCGCCGAGCACGCCCAGGGCCGCCGTCCCGGCGCCGGACATCAGGGTGCGGCGGCTGAGGCCGCGGTTCGAGGTGGTGGGTGTCGTCATGCGGCACACCCTTCGCGAGGCCGCCGGCGAGAGTCAAAGAGTCTTGCCGACGTGACCCGAGTCGATCCTGCTATGGCTCCCGCCTAGGCTCGGGCCGTGGACCTCCTGAAGCACCTGGGCTTCTTCGCGGCCGTCGCAGACGCCCGGCACTTCGGCAATGCCGCCGCCGACCTCGGCATGACCCAGCCGCCGCTGTCCCAGGGCATCCTCCGGCTGGAGCGGCACCTCGGCGTGCGGCTCTTCGACCGCGACGCGCGCGGCGTGCGCATCACCGCGGCCGGACGGCGGCTCCTGCCCGCCGCCCGCGAGCTGCTCGACGCCGCCGACGACCTCGTCGCCGCCGCCCGCGACCTCGCACTTCCCGAGCAGGTCCGGCTCGGCGTCGCCGCCGATCTGGAGGACGCCGTTCCGGGGCTGCTCCGGGCGGTTGCGGGCGATCCCGCCGGCGCGGGTGCTGCTGGCTCGGGCGGCCCCGCCGGCTCGGGCGTCTCGGGCGTCTCGGGCGGCGCGGCGGTCGCAGGCGGCGCCGTCGTGCCGACGGTCGCGGGCAGCGTCGAGTTGGTCGACCTGTTGCGGGACGGCCTGCTCGACGTCGCCGTCGTGCGGCACCCGGGCGTGCTCGACGGCCTGACGGCGGGGCCGGTGCTCGTGCTGCCGACCCGGCTGGTGGGTGTCGGCACGGGTGCAGATGACGGGGGCAGCTCCGACGCCGGTGCAGGTGCCCACGGCGGCGGTCGCGTCGGCGCCGGACGACCAGGTCCCAGCGCCGGCCTGGCCGAGGTCCGCCTGCCCGTGGCGGTCCCGCCCCGGCACCACCAGCCGCCCGCGCACGACCAGCTCGTCGACGCCCTGCGCCGCGCCGGCCACAGCGGCGCGGTGATCGAGGCGCGGGACGCCGCACAGCGCTGGGCGCTCGTCGCGGCGGGTGTTGCAGCAGGAATCGTGCCGGTGCCCGTCGGGCAGTCCGGCGCGGTGTCCGACCTGGGCGACAGCCGGGACCACGACCGGGGGCACTGTCCGGACGGCAGGGACCGAGGCTCCGACGGTGGCCCGGGTCCGGAAGATCCCGGCCCGTCGTGCCCGCCGCTGCGGCTGCGGGTCGCCCTGCCGCACGCCCCGCAGCGCCGGCCCGAGGTCGACCACGACGCGGTCGCCGCCGCGATCGAGCGGGCGCTCGGCGCGGGACGAGCCCGATGAAGCCCGCCGCGTCGTCCGGGGCCCGGTCCGTCGCCGACCCGTCCGAGGTCCCTGGGGCGCCGACGGCCGCGGGCACCTGGGCCGCCGTCGTCGCGACCCTGCGCGAGGTGGCGCGCGACGCGGGCGTCACGGCCCGGGTCCACGCGACCCGCCTGACCGGCCCGCCCGGCACGGTCGCCCTCGACGACGCCGAGCCCGCCGCGGTCGCCTCGCTCTACAAGCTGCCCCTCGCGCTGGTCTGGGCGGATCTCGTGGCGGCCGGCGACCTCGCCGCGGACCAGCCCGTGCGCCTCGCGGCGGGCTCCCGCATGCCCGGTCCGACGGGCGTGGCGATGCTGCTCGACGACGTGTCGCTGACCGCCCGCGACGCCGTGCGGCTGATGCTCGCGGTGTCCGACAACGCGTGCGGCGACGCCGTCCTGGCCCTGGTCGGCCGCACCCGCGTGCATCAGCACCTGGCGGAGCTGGGCCTCCCGGCGACCCTGGTGCGGCAGGGCTCGGCCGAGGAGACGCGCGCCGTCCTGCGCGACACCGGCACCGCCGACTGGGCCGCCGCCCAGCGGGCGCTCGCCGACCCGGACCGGGCCGCCGAGACGTCGCAGTACGACCCGGCGTACGCGAGCGCCGCGACCGCCGCGCAGGTGGGCCAGGTGCTGCGGATCCTGTGGTCGCGCACCGGCCCGGCCCACCACCTGGTGCGGGACGCCCTGGCCCACCAGGCGTGGCGGCACCGGGTCGGCAGCGGGTTCCCGCACGACGACGTCGCGCTGCTCGGCAAGACCGGGACACTCGGGCGGCTGCGGCACGAGGCCGCCGTCGTCCGGTTCCCGCACGAGCATCCCGTGGGCGTGGTGGTGCTGACCCGGGCCGCGCGGCCGGAGCGGCACCTGCCGCGGGTGGACGCCGCGATCGGTGAGCTGGCGCGGCTCGCCGTCGGGCCGCTGCGCTTGCCCGACGACGTCTGACCGCTTGGTGCGACCGGTGACGCGCGACCAATGACGAGCGACCGGCACCGCGCGACCGGCGTCAGCCCGCGGCGTCCTGGCGGCGCTCGTGGGTCAGGAGCGTGATCACCACGGCGACGACGACGCCGATCAGCGTGTCGATCGCACGGTCGCTGACGAGGCCGGCGACGGGCACGGGGTGCGCGAGATGCGTCATGGACAGGGCGAGCGGCGTGATGAACAGCATCGCGACGGCGTAGTTGCGGCCCACGTACAGCTCGGCGCCGGCCTGCAGCAGCGCGGCGACCGCGATGACCACCAGCGGCGGCGGGCCCGCCGTCAGCAGCGCCCACGCGAGGAGCACGCCCACCAGGGTGCCCGCGAGGCGCTGGGCGGCGCGCATGATCGCCCCGGAGGCGTCCGGCGCCGACATGGGCACCACGGCGGCGACCATCGCCCAGTACGGGTGCCCGACGGCGGTGGCGATCGCGCCCGCGACGGCCATCCCGGCGGCGTACCGCACGAGGTAGTGCGAGAGCGTCCACTCCGGGCCGGTGCTGGTGCCCGTGCCAGTGGCGGTGCCGGATGCGACGACCGTGCCGGCGACCGGGCCAGGAGCGACGGCGGCCGGGGCCGGGCCCGGCTCGAACCGCGCGAAGACGGCGGTCAGCGCGAGCGCGAACAGCACGGCGGCCACGGCCACGGCCAGGGCGACGACCAGGCTGCCCGCGCCGGCCGGGACGGAGGAGCAGGCGCCCAGCGCGAACACGGGGAACAGCGGCCCCGGCGGGTGCCAGCGCAGCCGGTGCGACACGATCGCCACACCCGTGGCCCACAGCGCCGCGACGGGCACCACCACCCACCCCGTGCCGGAGACGGCGGACGCCAGGACGGCGATCAGCGTGCCCACCAGCACCGACGCGACCAGCACGGCCCCCGCCTGGACCTGCATCACCAGGCGCGGACGGATCGGCACGGTGCGCCCGAACAGGCTCGTGAACGCGCCGAACGTCGCGTACAGGGACCACTCCAGGTGGCCCGTCGCCCACAGCACCAGCATCGGCACGGCCACCGACGCGGCGGCCCGCAGGGCCACGGGCAGCTCCCCGCCGTACGGTCCCACGTGCAGCATCCGGCGCAGGTGGGGGAGCGGGGAGCGGAAGTTCATGACCTTTGCATCTTCCCACGCGGCAGGGTCGGGATAACCCCCGGCCCAGCACGGAGGACAGCCGGTTGGTGCGCCGGGAGCCCGCTGACCAGCATGGACGCATGACCGAAACCGCACCGCACACGTTGCTCACAGGCCGGTCGCTCCGGACGTCCGCGGCGGGCGCGTTCGCGCTCGCCGTCGCGGCCGGGATCGCCGAGGCCGTCGTCGCCGTCACCTCGATCGTGGCGCAGCAGGGGGCGGACGGCGCCCTGCTCACGCAGGTCGGGGTGCGCGGCCTGATCTTCGCCGCCGCCCTGACCTGCGCCTGGTACCTGGCCCGCGGACGGCGCTGGGCCTGGTGGGCCCTTCTGCTCGGCCTGGGCGTGGTGGGACTCGCCTCGATGCTCCTGCCCATGGCCGCGATGCTGGCCGACGGCGCCTCCTGGTCCACCGCCTTCGAGGGCGACGTCTCGCCGCTCTTCCCCGTGATCCGCGCGCTGCACATCCTGTTCGTGCTGGCGGGCGTCACGCTGGCGCTGCACCCGGCGGTCCGCGCGAGCCTGAGCACGGGCGGCCGGGAACGCTGACGGACGGCGACCGGCAGCCGGCAGCCGACCATGCACCTGCTGCCAGAACCGGGGTGGTTCTGGCAGC
>NZ_JBHWZO010000114.1:0-19044 GCF_042728455.1 Promicromonospora sp. NPDC060204 | reverse complement strand
GGTCACCTTCGGTGGCCTGAGCGTCTGACACGTTCCGGGTTCAGGGACGGGCCGTGGACTGGCGGACCAGGAGCATCAGCGCGAACGAGCCGAGGGTCACGGCCACCACCCCGAGCGCCCCGCCCATGTAGGCCGTCAGGTCGCCGCCGATCGGCAGGGCCCAGCCGTAGCCGCGCACACTGCCCAGCGCGCCGAGGCCGAGGGCGCCGCAGACGACGGCGCCGAGCAGCAGCAGCCCGGCCGCGCCCGACGTCCCCGGCTCCGCGCCGGTGCGCGGCTCGTCCAGGGACGACGACGAGCTCAGCGCGCACACGCCGGCGCTCCAGGCGAGCACGACGAGGATGGCGGCGACGACGTCGGACGGCCGGTGCCACTGCCCGATCAGCGTGGACACCCCGGTCGCCGCCGTGTAGGCCGCGCCGGCCAGCGCGACGAGCGGCCGCCAGCGCCGCGGCACCGCGATGAGCAGCCCGGCGGCGACGGACGCGGCGACGGTCGTGTGCCCGCTGGGGAGGGTGTTGATGTCGGCGCGCGCGATGTCGAGCAGCGCCGGCCGGTCGAGCACCACGTGCTTGAGCACCTGGGTGGTGAGGTTCGCGCCGGCCACCAGGATCACCACCTGCGCCGCGAGCCACCAGCGTCCGCGGGCCAGGGCGAGCACCACGGCGACCGCCAGGCCCAGGCCGACGAACGAGTTGGACACCACACCGAGCACGGGCTCGGCGAGCTCCCAGAGCACGCCCTGCCCGCGGGCGGCGCCCTCGAGCGCGAGCTGGTCGGCGTGCTGGCCGCGGCCCGAGCGGACGAAGACGTCCCAGGTGGCCCACACGCCCCACAGCGCCAGCGCCGCGACCACGGCGGCGACGACGCGCGGCCCCACCCGGGGCCGGAGGCCCGCCGTCCGGCCGGGCATCGGGCTGGCAACGCTCCCCACCTGCAGAGGTCGCGGCAGGTCGCGCGGCGGGAGGGTGCGGTCGGTCATGGGCCCCACCGTAGAGGAGCCTCCTGAAGAGACCGTGTCGTTGGTGTGAGACTCCCCGTGGCGTTGACGCCACGAGTGAAAATCACCACGGTCATGTGAAACCACCGGGCAGCCCGCTGTGAGCCCGGATAGGGTGCGATCCGTCGTGCCTGGCGTACCGTGAACTCTCCAACGCCACCCGGCGCACGTCCCCAGACCCAGCAGGAAGCAGGCAGGACCGGATGTCCCAGGCACGCAAGCTCGTGATCGTCGAGTCGCCCACGAAGGCTCGCAAGATCCAGAGCTATCTCGGTGACGGCTACGAGGTCGAAGCCAGCGTGGGGCACATTCGCGACCTCCCGCAGCCCAAGGACCTCCCCGCGGAGATGAAGAAGGGCCCGTACGGCAAGTTCTCCGTCGACGTCGACAACGGGTTCGACCCGTACTACGTGGTCCACGCGGACAAGAAGAAGAAGGTCTCCGAGCTCAAGAAGGCCCTCAAGGACGCCGACGAGCTCTTCCTCGCGACCGATGAGGACCGCGAGGGCGAGGCCATCGCCTGGCACCTGATCCAGGAGCTCAAGCCCAAGGTCCCGGTCAAGCGCATGGTCTTCCACGAGATCACGCGGGACGCGATCCTCCGCGCCCTGGAGAACACGCGCGAGCTGGACCAGGACCTGGTGGACGCCCAGGAGACGCGGCGCATCCTCGACCGCCTGTACGGCTACGAGGTCTCGCCGGTGCTGTGGCGCAAGGTGCGCCAGGGCCTGTCGGCCGGCCGGGTGCAGTCGGTGGCGACGCGCCTGGTGGTCGAGCGCGAGCGCGAGCGCATGGCGTTCGTGTCCGCGGACTACTGGGACGTCGCGGGCACGTTCGCGGTCCCGGAGGGGGCGGACGGCGGCCAGCCCTCCTTCCGCGCCCGGCTCACGCAGCTCGCGGGCCAGAAGGTCGCGTCCGGTCGCGACTTCGACGACCGGGGCCGGCTGAAGGTCCGCACCGGTGTGGTGCAGCTCGACGAGGCGGCCGCCCGCGCCGTCGTCGCCGGGCTGGAGGCCGCCGACTTCGCCGTCCGCAGCCTGGAGACCAAGCCGTACACGCGCCGTCCGGCGGCGCCGTTCACCACCTCCACCATGCAGCAGGAGGCGGGCCGCAAGCTGCGGATGTCGTCGCGCCAGGCGATGCGCACCGCGCAGGGCCTGTACGAGAACGGCTACATCACCTACATGCGTACCGACAGCCCCTCGCTGTCGAAGGAGGCGACGGACGCCGCGCGGCGGCAGGCCGCCGAGCTGTACGGCGCCGAGTACGTTCCCGGCGCGCCCCGCCTCTACGCCAGCAAGGCGAAGGGCGCCCAGGAGGCGCACGAGGCGATCCGCCCCGCGGGTGACTCGTTCCGCACCCCGGCGCAGGTCGCCGGCGAGCTGAGCGGCGACCAGTTCCGGCTGTACGAGCTGATCTGGAAGCGCACCGTGGCCTCGCAGATGGCCGACGCGAAGGGGTCGACGGCGTCCGTCCGGCTCGGCGCGACCGTCTCCGGCGGCGCGCAGGACGGCAACGAGGCGGTGTTCTCGGCGTCGGGCACGGTGATCTCGTTCCGCGGCTTCCTGGCCGCGTACGAGGAGGGTGCGGACGCCGACAACGACGCCGCCGAGGGCGCCGCGGCCGCGAAGGAGACGCGCCTGCCGACGATGGCCGAAGGCGACGCGCTGACCGGCACCGACCTCGCCGCGGACGGCCACTCGACGACGCCGCCCGCCCGGTACACGGAGGCCTCGCTGGTCAAGGCGCTGGAGGAGCGCGGCATCGGCCGCCCGTCCACGTACGCCGCGACCATCTCGACCATCCAGGACCGCGGCTACGTCATCACGCGGGGCCAGGCCCTGGTGCCGACCTGGCTCGCGTTCGCGGTGATCCGCCTGCTGGAGGAGCACTTCGACCGGCTGGTCGACTACGACTTCACGGCCACCATGGAGGAGGACCTCGACCAGATCGCGGCCGGCTCCAGGGAGCGCGTGGCCTGGCTGCAGGAGTTCTACTTCGGCGAGGGGCCGGGCAACGTCGGCACGTCGGACGCGCTCGGCGTGGACAGCGACGGCGGCGGCCTGCGGGCGCTCGTGGAGAACCTGGGCGAGATCGACGCCGCGGCGATCAACTCCGTGGACATCGGCGAGGGCATCCGGGTGCGCGTGGGCCGCTACGGCCCGTACCTGGAGGACCTCGCGGCCGAGGTCGAGGAGGGCAAGACCCCGCCCCGCGCCTCGGTGCCGGACGACGTCGCGCCCGACGAGCTGACGGTCGCCAAGGCGCGCGAGCTCCTGGCGGCGGGCGCCGACGACGGCCGCGTGCTCGGCACGCACCCCGAGTCGGGCAACCCGATCGTGGCGAAGAACGGCCGCTACGGCCCGTACGTGACGGAGCAGCTGCCCGAGCCGGACCTCGACCCGGACCTGTCGGCCGCGGCGAAGAAGCGGGCGCTGGCCGCCCTGCCCAAGCCGCGCACGGCGTCGCTGCTCAAGACGCAGGCCCTCGACTCGGTGACGCTGGAGGACGCGCTGCAGCTGATGTCGCTGCCGCGGGTCGTGGGCACCGACCCGGAGTCGGGCGACGAGATCACCGCGCAGAACGGCCGCTACGGCCCGTACCTGAAGAAGGGCACGGACTCGCGCACCCTGCCGTCCGAGGAGGCCATGTTCACGGTCACCCTGGAGGAGGCGCTCGAGATCTACAAGCAGCCCAAGCGGGGCCGCGGGCGCACCGCGACGCCGCCGCTGCGCGAGCTCGGCGACGACCCGACGAGCGGCAAGCCGATCCAGGTCAAGGACGGCCGGTTCGGCCCGTACGTGACCGACGGCGAGACCAACCGCACCCTGCCGCGCGACGTCACGCCGGAGTCCGTCACGGCCGAGCGGGCCATCGAGCTGCTCGCGGAGAAGCGCGCGCAGGGCCCGGCGAAGAAGCGCACTCCGGCGAAGAAGGCACCCGCCAAGAAGGCGCCCGCGAAGAAGGCCCCGGCCAAGAAGGCCCCGGCGAAGAGCACGTCCACCAAGGAGTAGGCCGGGGCGCGGCCGGGCCGGCGCGTCAGCGGCGCAGCCGGCGGCCGGTCACCTGGGCGGGTGTGATGCGCACCCAGGTGTCCCGGGTGTCCTCCAGGTAGCTGATCAGGTTGGTCGACTCGGCAGCCGCGATGTCGGCGTCGGTCTCCAGGATCTCCGCGGTGCCCTTCACGACGACGCTGTAGGCGATCTCGGGACCCCACTGGTCCACCTCGAACGCGACCTTCTCGTTGATCGCCACCTCCGCGACCTTCGTCCCCGGGATGGTGTGGAAGTAGATGGTCCGGTCCGCGACCGCGAAGTTCAGGGGGAAGATCTCCGGCTCGCCGGCGACGGCGGTGCCGAGCCGCCCGATGGGCTGCATCGAGAGGAACTCCCAGCACTCGTCCACGGTCATCGGCGTGATGCTCTGCTCGTTGTCGTCCATGTCCCCATCGTGCGCCGACTGCGCGGGCGTCGCCCAGCGGGAGCCGGCCGGGTCGATGTCAGCGGGCCCGGTTAGGGTGGCGGCGTGAACGCACCGGGCTACTTCATCTCCTTCGAGGGCGGCGAGGGCGTGGGCAAGTCGACCCAGTCACGCCTCCTCGGCGACTGGCTGGCGGACCTGACGGGCCGCGAGGTCCTGCTCACGTTCGAGCCGGGCGCCACCACGCTCGGCAAGGAGCTGCGGGCCGCGGTCATGCACGGGCAGGACATGGGCCCGCGGGCCGAGGCGCTCATCTACGCGGCGGACCGTGCCCACCACGTCGAGACCGTGGTGCGCCCCGCGCTGGAGCGCGGCGCCGTGGTGGTCACCGACCGCTACGTCGACTCCTCGATCGCCTACCAGGCGGGCGGGCGCGACCTGCCTCCGGGCGAGGTCGAGCACCTCTCCCTGTGGGCCACCAAGGGCCTGCGGACGGACATCACGATCCTGCTCGACCTCGACCCCGAGGCGGCCGCCGCCCGCCGCGCGGCGGCCGAGGGCAAGGGCGAGCTCGACCGGCTGGAGCGGGCCGGGGTCGAGTTCCACACCCGGGTCCGGGACACGTTCCTCCAGCGCGCGGCGGCCGACCCGGAGCGCTGGGTGGTCATCGACGCCGCTGCTCCGGTCGACGACATCCAGGCGCAGATCCGGGTGGACGTCGCGGCCCGCCTCGGCCTGACGCCGGTGGTCACCGAGGCCGCGAGCGTCACCGGGTCCGACCCGGCCGCCGACGGCGAGGACCGCTCGTGACCGTGTGGGACGACGTCGTCGGGCAGGAGTCCGCCGTCGCCGTGCTGCAGGCCGCCGTGGCCAACCCGGCCGCGATGACGCACGCCTGGCTCGTGACCGGCCCGCCCGGCTCGGGCCGGTCGGTGGCGGCGCGGGCCTTCGCCGCGGCGCTCCAGTGCCCGGACGGCGGCTGCGGTGTCTGCCGGTCGTGCACCACGACCATGGCGGGCACCCACCCGGACGTGACGCTGCTGGCCACGGAGAAGGTGGTCATCGCCATCGACGAGGTGCGCGACCTGATCATGACGGCGTCCCGCTCGCCGTCGGGCGGCCGGTGGCGCGTGATCGTCATCGAGGACGCCGACCGCATGGCGGAGCGCACCACCAACGTGCTGCTCAAGGCCATCGAGGAACCGCCGCCGCACACGGTCTGGGTGCTGTGCGCGCCGTCGGTCCAGGACGTGCTGCCGACCATCCGGTCCCGCTGCCGGTCGGTGGTGCTGCGCGTGCCGCCGCCCGAGGCCGTCGCCGACCTGCTGGTACGGCGCGACGGCGCGGACCCCGCGGTCGCCCTGAGCGCGGCCCGCGCGGCCCAGAGCCACGTGGGCCTGGCCAGGCGTCTGGCGCGGGACGCCGGGGCGCGTGAACGCCGCACCGCGGTGCTGAGCATCGCGCGGCGCATCCGCGGCGTCGGCGACGCCGTGCTCGCCGCGGGCGAGCTCGTGGACGTCGCGAAGGCGGAGGCCGTCTCGGCCACCCAGGAGCGCGACGCCGCCGAGAAGGCCGAGCTGCTGCGCGCGCTCGGCGTGGCCGACGGCGAGACGCTGCCGCCGCGCCTGCGCTCCCAGCTCAAGCAGCTCGAGGACGACCAGAAGCGCCGTGCCACGCGGCACCAGCGCGACGTGCTCGACCGCGCGATGGTGGACCTGCTGTCGCTGTACCGGGACGTGCTCGTGGTGCAGCTCGGGGCCGAGGTCGACCTGGTCAACGCCGAGCTCGCCGAGACCGTGCGCGCGCTGGCCGCCGACTCGACCCCCGAGCAGACGGTGCGGCGCATGGACTCGATCGGCGTGGCCCGCACCCGGCTGGACGGCAACGTGGCGCCGCTCCTCGCGCTGGAGGCGATGGCGATAGCCCTGCGCCCACAGGGCTGAACACCCTCCGCCGTGGTCCACGTGTGAAGATTTCGCACGGGTGAATGTGAACCACCGCGGCACATTGTCCCGAATGCCGTCCCTGGTTAGGCTGCGGGGCGCCCCCAGAGCTCGTCCGTGCGATTTAGGAGTCCACCGTCCGATGAGGATCCTCCTGCTGGTTTCTGCCTTCAACGGTCTTACCCAGCGGGTCTGGTGCTCCCTGCGGGAGCAGGGGCACGACGTCGGAGTCGAGCTCGCCCCGACCTTCGAGTCGGGCGCCGCCATGACCCGCGCCGTCGAGCGGGCGGACCCGGACCTGATCCTGTGCCCGTTCCTCAAGCACCGCGTGCCGGACACGATCTACGACCGCTGGCCGACCGTCATCGTGCACCCGGGCCCCGTGGGCGACCGCGGGCCCTCGTCGTTGGACCACGCGATCCGCGACGGCCGTGACCGGTGGGGCGTCACGGCCCTGTCCGCCGTCGAGGAGCTGGACGCCGGCCCGGTGTGGGCCACCGCCGTCTTCGACATGCCGGACCAGCCGATCTCCAAGAGCGCCCTGTACAACAGCCGGGTCGCGGACGCCGCGATGGCCTGCATCGGCGAGGTGGTCCGCAAGGTCGCCGACGGCGAGCGGCCCATCCCGGCCGAGGCCTGCCTGCGGATCGTGCCGGTCAGCGGCGAGCTGCCGCTGCTGCGCCGCGAGGACTTCCGGGTCGACTGGAGCCGTCCCGCCGCCGAGCTGGAGCGGCTCGTCGCCGCCGCCGACGGCGCCCCCGGCGCCCCGGCGGGCGTGAACGGCCGGTCGGTCTGCATCTTCGACGCCGTCGCGTCGCCGGAGCACACCGGCGCGCAGCCCGGCACCGTCGTGGGCCGCAACCTCGACGCCGTGGCGATCGCCTGCGGCGTCGGCACGCTCTGGGTCGGCTACGCCGCCGAGCTGAGCGGACGCCGCGGCACCAAGCTGCCGGCCGCCCAGGTCATCGACGCGAGCAACGCCCCGTTCCGCCGCATCCCGGACGCCCTGGCCGAGACCACCTACGTGCGCGACGGCGCCGTCGGCTACCTGACGTTCCGCTCGTACAGCGGTGCGATGTACACCGAGCAGTGCCGCCGCATGACCAGCGCCGTCGAGAAGGCCCTCACCGAGGACACCCGGGTGCTCGTCATCAAGGGCACCGAGCACGCGTTCTCCAACGGCATCCACCTGGGCACCGTCGACGCGTCGCCGGACCCGGCCGCCGAGGCCTGGGAGAACATCTGCGCCATCGACGAGCTGTGCCTCGCGATCGCCACCGCCGAGCAGCTCACGGTCGCCGCGTTCACGGCGAACGCCGGCGCCGGCGGCGTCATGGCCGGGCTGTGCGCGGACGTCACGCTCGCCCGCGAGGGCGTCGTCCTCAACCCGTACTACGACATGGGGATCTACGGCTCCGAGCTGCACTCGTGGAGCATGCCGGCCCGGGTCGGGGACCACCGCGCGTCGCTGCTGCTGTCGCGCAAGCTGCCGATCTCGGTGGCCGAGGCGGCCCGCATCGGGCTGATCAGCGCCGTCGGGCCCCGCGAGTGGGGCGAGTTCACCACCTGGCTGTCCTCGGCGGCGCAGGGGTACGAGGAGCCCGCCACGCTCGGCTGGATGCTCGCCGCGCGCGCGGAGCGCCGCGCGACGGACCGGCCGCTGTCGTACTACCAGACCATCGAGCTGGCCGAGATGGCCCGCGACTTCTTCGACGACCGGAACGCCTTCTCGGTGCACCGCCGGGCGTTCCTGCGCAAGACGGCCGCGGACGCCACCCCGGAGAAGCTGCGCTTCTCCACCGCCCGGGTCTGACGTCCCGCCACGGCTCGACGTGCCGATCACCTGACCTTTTGCCAATGTTGGCCGGAGTGTCGTGCAAGATGCATGCCGCTCGCCACATGACAGGGGTGGAGGCGTCGCAGTCCTGCGGCACACACCTGGTGGTGTCAGAGGCGAGTGGAAGGAACCGGGCATGAAGATCGAGCGGACGAACGGGTCGGGCACGGCGGCACGGACCCTGGCGCGCGCGGGTGCGTCGGCCCTGGGCATCGGGGTGGTCGCGGCCCTCGCGCTGACGGGTTGTGCGCAGTCCGACGTCGGCGGCTCCGAGGTGGCCGGGTCCACGAACACCACGTCCCCGTCCGCGGAGGAGAGCGACGTGACCAGCCCCAGCCCCAGCGCGTCGGACGGTGCCGAGGACGGCAAGCTGCCGGAGGCCGCCGAGATGGAGATCGTCGCCGGCGCCAAGGGTCGCGGCCTGCCGCCGGGCCTGGAGGGCAGCACCGAGTCCACGGCGGGCGTCGCATGGGCGCCCGAGCCGGGCCTGCTCTACGTCGTGACCAACGGGTCCAGCTCCTGCCCCACCTTCGCCGAGCCTGAGGCGACCATCGGGTCGGGCGGCAAGGAGGCCGGCGTCGCCGCGGCGGACGGCGTGCTCACGGTGACGTTCGTGCCCGCCGACAACGGCATCTGCACCATGGACTTCGTGCCCACGACCACGGTGGTCGAGGCTCCGGCGGAGTCGGACACGGGCCGTGCGGTGCCGGTTCAGCTCGGCGACAAGGGCAAGGTGGAGCTCGAGCCGCGCGACGCGGACGGCGAGCCCGGCCCGGTCGCCTGGCTCGACTCGTGAGGGTCGCGTGTCGGTTCGCCAGCGGGTAGGAAATCCACCGAGCACAACCGGTAGGTTGTCCGGGTGATTCGCCCCGCCCGCCGTCGTCAGCCTGCGGCCGTCGTCGCCACGCTGCTCACCTCAGTTCTGCTCCTCGCCGCCTGCGGAGCACCCCCCAAGGTGCAGACGGCGCTGGAGGACGTGGGCAAGTCGGACGGCTCGGCCACGGAGGGCGCGCCCAAGGGCTACGAGGACTACTACGGCCAGTCGCTGGAGTGGACCGAGTGCGGCGGGGACTTCCAGTGCGCCACGGCGTCGGCCCCGCTCTCGTGGCACGACCCGGGCGAAGGAAGCATCGAGGTCGCGCTCAAGCGACTGCCCGCGTCCGGGCAGAAGATCGGGTCCCTGCTGGTCAACCCGGGCGGGCCGGGCGGGTCGGGCGTGGACTTCGTGAGCGACCCGGCGCGGTTCGGGCAGTCGCTGCGCTCCTCGTTCGACATCGTCGGGTTCGACCCGCGCGGCGTGGGGCAGTCGACGCCGGTGAAGTGCTTCGACGACGCGGGCAAGGACGAGTTCCTCAGCAAGGACTACCCCTACACGCCCGAGGGCCTGGCCGACCGCCAGGACGCGGTGCGCGCCTGGGGCGAGGCCTGTGCCGAGAACACGGGGCCGCTCCTGGGCAACGTCGACACGCAGTCGGCGGCGCGCGACATGGACATGCTCCGCGGCGCGCTGGGCGACGACAAGCTCAACTACCTGGGCTACTCCTACGGCACCCAGCTCGGGGCCACCTACGCCGGCCTGTTCCCGGACCGGTCCGGCCGCCTGGTGCTCGACGGCGCGCTGGACACCACGCTCAGCTCGGACGAGGTCGCGCTCCAGCAGGCCGAGGGCTTCGAGAGCGCGCTGCGCGCCTATGTCACCGACTGCCAGGCGGGCAGCGACTGCCCGCTCGGCGACGACGTGACCACCGGCCTGCAGCAGATCCAGGCCATGGTCGAGGACGCCGAGCCCAACCCCATCCCGACGTCGTCGGGCCGCGACGTGACCAAGAAGCTCGCGTTCTACGGTGTGGCCGTCACGATGTACGACGAGGCCTCCTGGTCCTTCCTCACGCAGGCGCTGCAGCAGGTGTTCTGGGAGGGCAAGGGCGATGACCTGCTCTACCTCGCGGACGTCTACAACGACCGGAACGACGACGGCACCTTCAAGTCCAACAGCGAGGAGGCGTTCCGCGCGATCAACTGCGCCGACGCCCGCGCCGAGGAGGACATGACGAAGATGCGCGCCCTCGCCGAGGACATCCGGAAGGCCGCGCCCACGCTCGGCGAGTCGTTCGGCTACTCCGGCATCGAGTGCACGGACTGGCCGTACCCGGCGGCCGAGCAGGAGTTCGACCCGGCCGCCAAGGGCGCGCCGCCCATCGTCGTCGTCGGCACCACGAACGACCCGGCCACGCCGTACCGCTGGGCCGAGTCGCTGGCCGACACGCTCTCGTCGGGCGTGCTGGTCACGTACGAGGGTGAGGGGCACACGGCCTACGGCCGGTCCAACACCTGCGTCAGCAACGCCGTCGAGAGCTACCTCGTGGAGGGCAAGGTGCCCGAGGACGGCCTGACCTGCTGACCGGTTCGCCGGCCCGGTAGGGCCGGCGAACGGCGTGGTTCGGCGGTTCTTCGGCGGGTTGACGACGTCACACGGTTTCGCTTTGGAACCTGGGACATGCATTGGGTACAGTTAGGCCCGCTCACCCCTCCGGCTCCGGCCGGCGTGCGGTGCGTACGCCGCCTTAGCTCAGTCGGCAGAGCGTCTCACTCGTAATGAGAAGGTCGTGGGTTCGATTCCCACAGGCGGCTCCACCAGGAAAACCCCGTTCGACCAGGCCATATGTGCCTCGGTTGGCCGGGGTTTCTTGCATCTCAGGCTCCGTTGCGGGCATCTCGCGCACCCCCCGCGCTCCTAGGAGTCCCTGAACTCGCGCCCCAGGCGGTTGAGGAGATCCCGGCAGGCAGCGTCCTCGCCGGAATGGGTCCGCTCCCGTTGCCGCAGCCCGCGTTCGCTGTAGAACGTGCTCCACGTCCCGTAGGTCTCCATGAGGCAGTAAGACTCGTCGCGATCCTGGCCGATGCTGTATGCGTCCTCCGGGACTCCACGGGACCGCAGCTCTCCGAGCAAATCCGAGACATTCACGTGGGACGACCTTCCTTCGAGTCGTGGCACGTCCAGTGCCTCCATGCGTCCTGCGCCCTGTTGCGGGCATCTCGTCGCTTCCGGGTCAGAGGGCCGGACCTTCGACAGGCTGGCCGAGCCCCCGGGCAGTTCTCTTCTCGCGCGCCCAGCGATGCACTCGCCAAGCCAGTACCGCGAAGATCCCGACGGCCAGGATCGACAGGGCCGGTGCCAGCAGCCAGGTGCGCTCGCCGGGAAGGTAAGCCACCTGCGGGTCGGCGACCTTGTCAGCAAGCAGGGTTGGGTGAACAGGGGCGGGCGGAGGGTCTCCCTCTTCGGCGCCCAGGCCGTCATCGAGACGAACGTGTCGCAGAGTGCGCCCGTCGACGTCGGAAGTCCACGTGCCCTCCCAGGCGCAGATCACGGTGGTGACCCTGTGCCGCGAGCAGTCCTGCTCGACCGGGGTGAACGTTCCGGTCTCACCGCCGTGCTCCGCCTGCCAGCTATCCATGGTGCCCAAGACTCCGGACACCACGATGACAACGACCCCGACCGCCAGCAGGACATGGGCGATCACTTCCACGACAGTGACGCCGATGCGTCGCAGCAGCCTGCTCGTCATGGCCGCAACCTATCCGGCGCGGGGCTGCGGGGGAGCAGCCCGGCCCGGGACACAGCCCGAGCACCGGCCGGCACTCCTCCACTCCGGCGAGCCCGATGTCGGCGCGCCGGGACTCGGCCCAGCGCTCGCGGGTGAGCCGCCAGCGCCGCAGCATCGCGGCGTCCCCACGGCGCGTGGCCCAGTCGCTGCCGTTGGGCTCGTAGCCGAGGCGCTCGGACACCCGGTTCGACGCGTGGTTGTCGACGAACGCCTCGCTCGTCGCCTCCCGGGCGCCGAAGCCGTCGAACGCGAGGTGCAGGATCGCCCCCCGCATCTCCGAGCCGATGCCGTTGCCCCGCGCGCCGGGGGCCAGCCACGAGAACGTCGTCACGGACCCGAACCGGCTGAAGTCGGTGCCGACGAGATCCTGCATCCCCACCGGTTCGTCGTCGACCAGCACCACGAAGTACAGCCGCCACCGGTCGGGATCGACCTGGGCGCGCCCGGCCCAGATACCGCGGAGCCAGCGCCACTCGCGCTCAGGGCTGTCCGCGTAGAGCGACATGGGGTCGTCGAACGGCAGGGGCTCCGGGCCGACGACGCCGGCCCGCACCACCGGGAGCAGCCGCGCCAGGCGCTCGTCGGTCGCACCGGCCAGCACCAGCCGTGGCGTGCGCACCTCGACACCGAGCGGGGGATAGGCATGCATCGGCCGTCACGCCCCGGAGTGGCCGAGCCGGTCCCCGAGCCACGACTCGATGTCGTCGAGCGCCGCCCGCCCCATGGGGGTCGGGTGTCCCGTGAACGCGTGCGGGGCACCGGGATACACACGGAAGTCGAGGTCCACGCCTGCCGCGGACAGGCGCGCGGCCATCGCGAGGTTGTCCTCCAGCAGGATGTCCGCCTCACCGACGACCATGAGGACGGGCGGCAGCCCGGTCAGGTCGGCGTAGAGCGGGGAGAGGTCCGGCACCGTCCGGTCCGGGGCGGATCCCGCGTAGGCCTCGATGAAGTACTCGTCGGCGATGAGGCGACCCGCCGGCGTCCGCGCGCTGAGGTCGTAGGTGCCGAACCGGAGCACGGCCGCGTCGACGGCGTGGACACCCCGGTCGCGCAGGCGCACGAGGGTGGTCACCGCGAGCGTGGAGCCGGCCGAGAAGCCGCCGATCGCGAACCTGCTGGTGCCGAAGCGCTCGGACATGTGCTCGGCGACCCAGAGCGCGGCGGTCTCGCAGTCGTCCGGGGCCGCGGGCCACGGGTGCTCCGGAGCGAGGCGGTAGTCGACGCCGATCACGGTGATGCCGAGCGCGTCGGCGAGTGCCCGGTCGCGGACGTCGCTGCCGGCCGCCGTCCCCAGGTAGAAGCCGCCGCCGTGGAGCTCGAGGAGCACACCGGAGCTCGGTGCGCCCACCGGTTCGTGGATCCGTAGGCGGACGTCGCGCCCACCGGCGCTCACGACCTCCTCGACCGGCGGCGGGTCCGCGGCGGCGGGGTTGGCGAGCCGCGCGCGCACGGCCAGCAGCTCCTCCCAACCACCGGGGCCCTGCCCGGACGGGCGGTGGGCGTAGAACTCGCTGGTCTCCTCGACGAGGGACCGGAGCCGGGGGTCGATCAGGTGGTGGAGTCCGAGGTTCATCGCGACCCAACCTACGACCCTGCCGGCGGCTCCCACCAGGACAATTGATCCGCCGGGACGTGCCGAGGACGGCGCCCGCGCGCGTCGGCCTGCCTGCCCCAATCACCCAGTTCGGGTGACGACCACGTGCCCGCCGGCCCCTACCGTCACGCGCATGAGGGGCCTCGGATGAGCGCGGCGGGCACGGCGGTCGGCGCCGGTGGGGTGCTCGCGGCGACCTGCATCTCCACCCTGGTCGTCAACGCCAACACCTCCGCCGTCAGCATCCTGCTGCCGGCGATCAGCGCGGACACCGGGATGTCGGTCGACACCCTCCAGTGGGCCGTCACCGGCTACTCGCTCGTCGGGGCCGCCGTGATCATCACGTCCGGCTCCCTGGGCGACGTGTTCGGCCGCAAGCGGGTCTTCCAGCTCGGCCTGGCGCTGTTCGTCGTCTCCTGCGTGCTGATCGCGCTGGCGCAGTCGGGCGGCATGGTGATCGCGGGCCGGGTCATCCAGGGCGCGGCCGGCGCGACCATCCTGGCCTGCGGGCTGAGCCTCCTGTCGGTGGCCACCAAGGGGGACGAGAACCTCCGCGCGGTCTCGCTGTGGGGCGCGGCGGCGGCCGTCGGCGCGGCCGCGGGGCCGCTGGTCGGCGGCGTGCTCGTCGACATCACGGGCTGGCAGGGGTTGTTCTGGATCGACGCCGGCGTCGCGGTGCTGTGCATGGTGCTCACCTTCTTCACCGTCTCGGAGTCCCGCGACCCCGAGGCGCCACGGTCCGTCGACTACCTCGGCACCGTGCTGATCGCGGTCACCCTGGTGCCGCTGATCCTCGGCGTGAGCAAGAGCGGGGACTGGGGCTGGTTCTCGGTGCCCACCCTCACCTGCTTCGCGATCACCCTGGTCGCGGGCTGGGCCTTCGTGCGGACCGAGCGGCGCGTCAAGGCCCCGCTCCTGGACCTGGCCCTGCTGCGCAACCGGACGCTGGTGGGTGCGACCATCGCCATCCTGATCGGCGCCGGCACGATCAACGGCCTGATGTACCTGCTCAGCCTCTACTTCCAGGACCCGTCCACCCTTGACTTCTCTCCGCTGGAGGCGGGCCTCGCCACGCTGCCCGCGACGGTGGGCCTCGTGGTCATCGCCCCGCTGGTGCCCCGGCTCGCCGCCCGGTTCGGTCCCCGGCAGGCCATCGGCGCCGGGTTCGCGATCACGACGGCGGGCTTCGTGCTGATCGGGCTCGCCGACGCGTCGTGGCAGTACGTGACGTTCCTGCTGCCGCTGATCGCCATCGCCGTCGGCATGGGGCTGTCGAACGGGCCGTCGTCGGCGGCCGCCACGGCGGCCGTGTCACCCGAGCAGGTGGGGGAGGCCTCGGGCTTCTCCAACATGGCCCGGTACGTCGGGGCCGCGGTCGCGACCGCCCTGGCGGCGACGATCTACGCCACCGTGACCGCCAACCAGGTGGCGGACGGCGCGGGCGACGCCGACGCCCTCTCGTCCGGCCTCGCAGCAGCGTCCTGGGTGATGGCGGTGTTCAGCGCGCTGGGCCTGCTGCTCGCTATCGTCGTCATCGTGCGGCACCCGGCCGGCCGGGGCACGATGTCCGACTCGGCCGCGGCGGCCGCCGCGCACCTGCACACGCTGCCCACGACCGCGGCCTCGACCGACGTCGCGACCGGCACCGCGTCCGTCGACCACCCCTCGGGAGAGACGTCATGAGCACCGAAGCACCGCTGACCGCCGTCCCGTTCACCACCCGGGACTACGCCGCCCGGATGGCACGGGTGGTCGACGACGCCCGGGCCGCCGGCCTCGACGGCGTGCTGGTCGCCCCCGGCCCCGACCTGGTCTGGCTCACCGGGTACCAGCCCACGGCGATCACCGAGCGGCTCACGATGCTCCTGCTCACCCCGGACCGGGAGCCGACGCTGCTGGTGCCGACCCTGGAGCGGCCGGACGCCGAGCGGGCCGAGGGCGCCCCGGCGACCACGCTCGTGGGCTGGCTGGACGGCGCCGACCCGTACGACGTGGTGCGCGACCTGCTGCGCCCGGACGGGACCTTCGGCGTCTCCGACAACACGTGGGCCCTGCACCTGCTGGGGCTGCAGACGGCGTTGCCCGCGTCGGGCTACCGGTCGCTGACCCACCGGCTCCCGATGCTGCGCGCCGTCAAGGACGAGAACGAGCTGGCGCGCCTGGCCGCCGCGGGCGCGGCCGCCGACGCGACCTACGAGGAGATCCTGCGCGTGCGTTTCGCCGGCCGCCAGGAGACCGAGGTCGCCGCCGACCTCGCGGACCTGCTGCGCGCCCACGGCCACGAGCAGGTCGACTTCACCGTGGTGGGGTCCGGGCCCAACGGGGCCAACCCCCACCACGAGGCGGGGGTGCGCAAGATCCAGGACGGCGACTGCGTGGTGCTCGACTTCGGCGGCCTGATGTTCGGCTACGGCTCCGACACCAGCCGCACGGTGTGCGTCGGCGAACCCACCGCGCAGGTCCGCGAGGTGCACGAGATCGTGCGGCAGGCCCAGCAGGCCGGCGTCGACGCGGTCCGGCCGGGGGTGGCCTGCCAGGAGGTCGACCGGGCGGCGCGGCGGCTGATCACCGAGGCCGGGTACGGCGAGCAGTTCATCCACCGCACCGGCCACGGCATCGGCGTCACCACCCACGAGCCGCCGTACATGATCGAGGGCGAGGAGCTGCCGATGGTGCCCGGCATGTGCTTCTCGGTCGAGCCCGGCATCTACCTGCCCGGCAGCTTCGGCGTGCGTATCGAGGACATCGTCACCGTCACCGCGGACGGCGCGCGCCGCCTGAACACGAGCGACCACGCGCTGCGCAGCGTCGAGTGAGCCCGGGCTCGCCCTGGCCGGGCCGGGTCACGCGACGAACGCCTCCGGTCCCAACCTGCCCCACAGCACGAAGGCGATCAGCACCAGGTAACCGAGGTCCACGAGCAGGAGCCGGTACTCGCGGCGAGCGAGGCGCGTGACCGCGGCCCCCACCATGATCATCGCCAGGCCCAGGGCGGCCAGCGACACCAGCTCCGGCGCCACGCCCACCAGGGCGGGCAGCACCAGGCCGAGGCCGCCCAGGATCTCGAGCACGCCGATCGCCTTGATGCCGGCCGGCCTGACCTCCTCGGCCCACCCGGCCGACGGCCCACCCGTCGCCAGGAGCCGCGGCTTGCTCATGACCACCTTGATCAGGCCCCCGGCCACGTAGGCGAGGGCGAGCAGTCCGGCCGCTGTCCACAGGGCGATGTTCATCGGGTTCCTTCCGTACCGAGGATCGCTGTCGACCCCGCCGACGAGACGGATGGCCCGTCCGTGACCGGCGACCCTCAGGCGTGCGGCGCTCGGGCGCGCCGTCCGGCAGCCCACCTGGCGACGCGTCCGGCCAGGTGGTGCAACGCCCACCCTGCGGCCGCCCCCACGGCGTAGAACGGCAGGTCCGGGGCGTTGAAGGTGGTGCCGAGCACCAGGCGGGCGAGCGTGCTGTGCGCGCCCAGCTCGGCGGGGATCCCGGTGAGCTGGAACAGCTCGACCGCGACGCTCACCCCGCACGCCACCGCGGCGGCCACCCACCCGCGGGTGCGTGGCGCGACCACCAGCACCAGCCAGAAGATCAGCAGCGCGTAGAGCGCGTCGCCCGCGTACTTCGCCAGGTCGCCGGTCAGCACCGACCGCAAGGACAGGCCCGCGGCCACGGTCAGCACCGCGGCGGCGGCAGGCGCGGCCCGACGGCGGAGCGCGGCCAGGGCGGTCCGCTCGCCGCCCGTGGGGGTGTGCCGTGCCCGCCTCATCCGACGGCCTCGCCCGCGAGCTGCGCGGCCTGCCCCAACTGTCGCAGCCGGCTCGTCGCGCGGGCCAGGTCCGGGGGCGCGGGGCGTCCGGCGGGCACCACGAGCACCTCGTCCAGCGGGCCCGGCGCGGTCAGCACCAGCGGCAGGTCCCGGTCGTAGAGCACGTCCACCAGGTTCACGAACCGCTGCTGCGTGCTGATCCGGCAGTCGGCGAACGGCACGACGTCGGACACCACCCACCGGTCGAACCGCTCCGCCAGCGACAGCAGGTCCAGCGCGGAGACGGGCGCCGCGCAGAGGCCGGCGAAGTCGAACCAGACCAGCCCGTCCGACGCCCGCAGGGCGCGCACGCTCCGCCCGCCGGCGAGGGGCACGTCGGCCGCCTCGTCCGCCGTCGGCCAAGTCAGCCCGGCGCCGGCGAGGCCGCTCGGACCGGGCGGCAGCGCGGATCCGGCCCGCCAGCCACGCACGCCAGGCACGGCCGCGCCGTCCGGCCCGGCGTTCGGCCCGCCGTCCAGCCCGACGCCCGGCGCGCGGAGCTCGCGGTAGTCCACCGGCCCGTCCACCCGCAGCACGTCGAGCGACGCCTCCAGGAGCGCGATCAGGGGTTCCGCGAGCTCGTGGAACAGCGGGTCCGGCAGCAGCCCCTGCGGCGGGTAGTTCGACGTCGCGACGAGCGTGACGCCGCGGCCGAGCAGGGTGCGCAGGGCGCGGGAGAGCAGCATGGTGTCCCCGGCGTCGTGCAGGTGGAGCTCGTCGAAGCAGAGCACCCGGGAGCCGCCGAGCAGGGCGTCCAGGGCGCGGTCCATCGCGTCGGGCGTGCCCGTACGGGCCCACACCTCGGCGTGCAGCGCGCGGTAGAACTCGTGGAAGTGGAACCGCGGACCGCCCGCCCGGGCGTGGAACCGGTCCAGGAGCCAGGTCTTGCCGCGGCCCACCGGTCCCCAGAGGTAGGCGCCGGGCACCGTGTCGCGGCGGGCGTGCCCCGGCCCGGCGTCCAGGGTGTGCAGCAGGTCCTCGAGGTGCTCCGCGGCGGCGTGCTGCGCCGCGTCGAGCACGTACCCCGCGGCGCCTGCGGCGTCGCGGATCGGCGTGTGCGGCATGCGTCGAAGGTACCCTCTCTGCCATGGCATGGACCCGCCCCCGACGACGTAAGCCCGTCACGTACCTGCTCGGCGAGCCGGTCGAGGAGTACCCCGCGACCGCCCCCGAGGTGGACCGTGGCCACGTGCTGCGCATCACCGAGATCGGCGAGCCGGTGCTGCACGCCCCCGCGCGCACCGTCGAGGAGTTCTCCACCCCGGAGCTCGCCCGGCTGGTGGACGACCTGTTCGCCACGATGGAGTCGGCGCAGGGCGTGGGCCTCGCGGCGCCCCAGGTGGGCGTGGACCTGCGGGTCTTCGTGTACGACCTCACCGACGCGTCCGGCGACCGGCACGTGGGCCACGTGGTGAACCCGGTGCTCGAGATGGACCTGGAGGCCGAGCCCGAGACCGAGGAGGAGGGCTGCCTCTCCGTGCCCGGCGCGTACGAGCCCCTGGTGCGTCCCGGCGCGGCCACGGTGCGAGGCGTGGACCAGCACGGCGGCCCGGTGCAGCTCTCCGGCACGGGCTACCTGGCGCGCTGCTTCATCCACGAGTCCCAGCACCTCGACGGCACCCTGTACTGGGACCACCTCAGCGCCGAGCTGCAGGCGGACGCGCTGGAGCAGCGGGACGAGGAGCGGCCGCACATCGTGGCCGAGCGCCGCGAGATCGCGATCGAGCTGGAGAAGACCCCGCCGGAGTACCCGGAGAAGCCGGCCGGCGGCCGCTGACCGGCTCCTGACCCGCTCGAACGTGTCCGACCCTCAGGTCCCCCGGGGGACCTGAGG
>NZ_JBHWZO010000113.1:0-19081 GCF_042728455.1 Promicromonospora sp. NPDC060204 | reverse complement strand
GTGTTGAGCACCGCGCCCTCGGGGATGATCGGCACCAGGCCGGCCAGGATCTCGCCGAGGGCCGGCCGAGGCGGTTCAGCGCAGCAGCTTCGACATCCGGCGGTCCGCCAGCGGCTTGCCGCCCGTCTGGCACGTGGGGCAGTACTGCATCGACCGGTCGGCGAACGACACCTCGTGCACCGTGTCACCGCACGGGACGCCGTTCCAGCCCGGGCAGGGCAGCCCCGTCCGCCCGTGCACCCGCATCCCGGCCCGCTTGGCGTCCTTGAGCTCCTTGGCGGGCTTGCCCGACGCCGCCTCGATCGCCTCGGCGAGCACGTCGCCGATCGCGGTGTGCAGCCGGGCGGTCTCCTCGGGCGTGAACGTCCCGGTCAGCTTGTACGGGCTGAACCGGCCCACGAGCAGGATCTCGTCGCTGTAGGCGTTGCCTATGCCGGCGATGGCCCGCTGGTCGCGCAGCAGGCCCTTGACCTGCTGGTTCTTCGCCGCGAGCAGCCCCGCTAGTACCTCGGTGGTGAACTCGGGTGCGAGCGGCTCCACACCCAGGGAGGCGATCATCTCGACGTCGGCCGGGTCGCGGACCACGTGCACGGCGAGCCGCTTCCGAGTCCCGGCCTCGGTCAGGTCGAACCCGGAGCCGTCGTCGAGCCGGACCCGCAGCGCGAGGATCGCGCCCCGGCTGGAGCCGCCGAGCGACGGCCGGACGGGCTTGGTCGACAGGGCGTCCGACCAGCGCACCCAGCCGCCTCGGGAGAGATGGAAGACCAGGTGGAGCGGGGCGCCGTCGGCCACCGTGCCGCCAGGAGCAGGCGTGACCTCCAGGTCCAGCCACTTGCCGTGCCGGGCCACACCGGTCACCCGGCCCCCGGCGAGCGCCGCGGGCGGTGGGTCGAACGTCTTGAGGGCCGCGATCGAGCCGACCTCCACCGCGCTGACCGTGCGCCCCGCGGTCCGCACGCGCAGGAAGTCGGCGAGCGCGGCGACCTCGGGCAGCTCCGGCATGGCCTCATCCTCCGCAACTTCCCGGGACACGGCAAGGTAAGCACCACAAATTCCAGGCGAGCCGCGGGGCTCCGCGCGGATAGGCTGTGCCCCATGTCTTCCGCACGCCTCACTCAGGGCGACGTGCTGCGCATGTCGTCCCTCTTCGTCCGTACCCTGCGCGAGGACCCGGCCGAGGCCGAGGTCGCCAGCCACAAGCTCCTCGTGCGGGCCGGGTACATCCGCCGGGCCGCCCCGGGCATCTACTCGTGGCTGCCGCTCGGCCTGCGGGTGCTGGCCAAGATCGAGGCGATCGTCCGCGAGGAGATGGTCGCGATCGGCGGCCAGGAGGTGCACTTCCCGGCGCTGCTGCCGCGGGAGCCCTACGAGGCGACGGGCCGCTGGGAGGAGTACGGCGCCGGCCTGTTCCGGCTCAAGGACCGCAAGGACGCCGACTACCTGCTCGCGCCCACGCACGAGGAGATGTTCGCGCTCCTGGTCAAGGACCTGTACTCGTCGTACAAGGACCTGCCGGTCACGCTCTTCCAGATCCAGACCAAGTACCGCGACGAGGCGCGCCCCCGCGCCGGCCTGATCCGCGGGCGCGAGTTCATCATGAAGGACTCGTACTCGTTCGACGTCAAGGACGAGGGCCTGGACGTCAGCTACCAGAAGCACCGCGAGGCGTACGAGAAGATCTTCACGCGCCTCGGCCTGGACTACGTGATCGTCTCAGCCATGTCGGGCGCCATGGGCGGCTCCCGCTCCGAGGAGTTCCTCTCGCCCTCGCCCATCGGCGAGGACACGTTCGTGCGCTCGCCCGGCGGTTACGCCGCCAACGTCGAGGCCGTGGTCACGCCCGTCCCCGAGGCGATCCCGTACGACGACGCCCCCGCTGCCCACGTCGAGGACACGCCGGACACCCCGACGATCGCCACGCTGGTCGATGTCGCCAACGCGAAGTTCCCTCGCCCCGACCGGGCCTGGACCGCCGCCGACACCCTGAAGAACGTGGTGCTCGCGCTGGTGCAGCCCGACGGTACCCGCGAGCTGGTCGTCGTCGGCCTGCCCGGCGACCGCGAGGTGGACCTCAAGCGGATCGAGGCCGCGCTGACGCCGGCCGAGCCCGAGGCCGCCACCGAGGAGGACTTCAAGAAGTTCCCGCAGCTCGTCAAGGGCTACATCGGCCCGCAGGCGCTCGGCCCCCAGGGCGAGCAGATCGAGGGCGAGGACGGCGAGAAGGTCCCCGCCATCCGCTACCTGCTGGACCCGCGCGTGGTGCCCGGCACCCGCTGGATCACGGGCGCCAACGAGCCCGGCAAGCACGTCTTCGACCTGGTGGCGGGCCGTGACTTCACGGCCGACGGCACCGTCGAGGCCGCCGATGTGCGCGCCGGCGACCCGGCCCCCGACGGCTCCGGCCCGCTGGAGCTCGCGCGTGGCATCGAGATGGGCCACATCTTCCAGCTCGGCCGCAAGTACGCCGAGGCCCTGGGCCTGGTGGTGCTCGACGAGAACGGCAAGCAGGCCGTGGTGACCATGGGCTCGTACGGCGTCGGCGTCACGCGTGCCCTGGCCGCGCTGGCCGAGGCCAACCACGACGAGCGCGGCCTGGCGTGGCCGGCGCACGTGGCTCCGGCGCACGTGCACCTGATCGCGGGGGGCAAGGACGCCGCGGTGTTCGAGGCGTCCGCGAAGATCGCGGACGACCTCGCCGCCCGCGGCGTCGAGGTGCTCTACGACGACCGGGCCGGCAAGACGTCGATCGGCGTGAAGTTCAAGGACGCCGAGCTGCTCGGCGCCCCGCTCGTGGTCGTGGTGGGCAAGGGCCTGGCCGACGGCGTGGTCGAGGTTCAGCCGCGCGCCGGCGAGGCGGAGCAGATCCCCGTCGCCGACGTCGTGGACGCCGTGGTCGAGCGGGTCAAGGCCCTGCTCGGCTGAGGCCGGGGTCGAGCCCGACCTCAGGCGAGACCGTCAGGCGAGCTCCGGCAGTCCCGGGAACGGGACTGCCGGAGCGCCCCAGCGGGCGCCCGCGAGCGTGGAGTCCGTTAGCAGCGCGACCAGCACGGCGCGTGTGCCCGGTTCGGCGAGGCCGACCAGCGAGGCGTAGTTCTGGGCCAGGCCGTTCTCGAGGTCGCGGGCGAGGTCCGTCGTGGCGGCGTCCGGTCCGGGTACCGCGTAGGCGACCCGCCGTGGGTCCTGGTCGGTCCCGGCCGTCCCCGCGAGGACGGCCCAGTCCTGGGCCCGCGCGCGGTGCACGACGGCTCGTTCGAGCGCCTGGGTGCGGACCGGCTCGTCGGCCTGCGCCGCCCGTACCTCGAGCGCGTAGGCCGCCGTGTCCTCGGCCAGGATCAGGGCGCTCAGGTCCTCGGCCGCCAGGCCGGTGGGCGCCAGAGGTGCCTCCTCGGTCTTGGCCGAGGCCGGCGTCGCCGAGGCCTCGTCGCCGTCGCTGGGCTCCGGGGCTGGATCGGTGGGCTCGGGGATCACGGTGGAGGGCAGGGCGGGGCCGTCGGCGCCGGTGAGCTGCGCGAGGGTCCTGGCATGCTGCGTCTGCGACGTGGAGATCGAGGCGAGCAGCCGGCCCAGCGGCCCGGACGGCGCCTGGTCGGCGGCTGCCCGGGTGCGCGTCGCGGCGTCGCGCAGCGACGTGACGACGGCCCGCGGCGTGGGCTCCTCGGCGGTCGCCGAGGGGGAGGAACCGGAGTCGTCGGCCACGATGTCGCCGAGACCCGAGTCGTACTCGCCGCCGAGCTCCTCCGCCTGCAGGGTCGCCGTCTCGGCGATGACGCCGAGCTCCGTCTTGACGTCGGCCCTGATCGTGTCCGACGTCGCGGCGGTCTCGGCCTGGTCGGCCACCAGCAGCGCGTCGGCCACCGCCGTGCGCCGCAGGACCTCTGCCGCGTCCGGCACGGGCTCGGTCGGCGGCGGCGTCTCGAGCCGTACTCCGCAACCTGAGAGAATGATCGCGCAGGTCAGGGCCAGCGCGGTCAGGCCTGACCGGCGTCGGGTACGGGCCGTGCGGTTCGAGGCGTTCATCGTGGCCGATGATGCCATGTTCCGGAACCCCGTTCGTCCCTGACCGGTTGCGGTCGGGTCACGGACATCACGTTCTTCGCGAAGTGCCGAGGTCCGACGCTTCGTTAGGCTTGACGCAGACAACAACAGCACATCGGTCGAACCGTTCCGGCTCGAACCGTGCCCCCGACCGGGGGATCCGACGGGAGGCAGTCGATGACACAGCAGGCGGATGCGGTCCGCGAGGTGGTGGGACCGGTGGTCGAGGCCGCAGGGCTCTACCTCGAGGAGGTGAGCGCCACCCGGGCGGGCAGCAAGTCCGTGGTCCGGGTCACCGTCGACCTGCCGGACGACGCCGTGGGCAGCCTGGACTCCGACGTCCTCGGCGACGTGTCGCGCGCGATCTCCGCGGCGCTGGACACGGACGACGTCGTCGCCGGTGCCTACACGCTCGAGATCTCGACGCCGGGCACCTCCCGGCCGCTGACCGAGCTGCGGCACTTCAAGCGCGCCCGGACGCGGCTGGTGACGCTCAAGCTCACCGACGGCGGCCTGGTCGAGGGCCGGCTGACCGACGTGCTCGACGGCGCCGACGGTGCCGTGCTGGTGCTCGACGAGGACCGGCAGGTCCCCGTCGGCGACGTCCGCCGGGGCAAGGTCGAGGTCGAGCTGCGACGGCTCGAGGACGCCCAGGATGCCGAGGATTCGGAACTGGGCGAGAGTGCAGGTGAAGACACCGACGAGGACTCGGACGGTGCCGCTACGGACAACACGACCGAGGGTCACCCCGGCCGCAACGAGGAAGGCTGACATGGACATCGACATGAGCACGCTCCGGATGCTGGAGCGCGAGCGGGACCTCAGCCTGGACGTGCTCGTCGCGGCCATCGAGCAGGCCCTCCTCTCGGCCTACCACCGCACCCCGGACGCCTACAACCGGGCCCGGGTCGAGGTGGACCGTGCGTCCGGCCACGTGACGGTGTGGGCGCGCGAGGAGCTGCCCGTCGCCGAGGACCCCGAGGACCCGGACGCGCGCCCCGTGGTGGAGCTCGGCCCCGAGTTCGACGACACGCCGCAGGACTTCGGCCGCATCGCGACCGCGACGGCCCGCCAGGTGATCGTGCAGCGGCTGCGCGACGCCGAGGACGACCAGGTGCTCGGCACCTTCCGCGGCAAGGAGGGCGAGGTCCTCGCCGGCGTCATCCAGCAGGGCCGCGACCCGCGCATGGTCCTCGTGGACGTGGGCGGCACCGAGGCCGTGCTGCCCCCGCACGAGCAGGTGCCCACCGAGGAGTACGTGCACGGCGAGCGGCTGCGCGCCTACGTGGTTGAGGTCAGCCGCGGAATGAAGGGTCCTCAGATCACGTTGAGCCGTACGCACCCGAACCTCGTGCGCAAGCTCTTCGAGCTCGAGGTCCCCGAGATCGCGGACGGCTCGGTGGAGATCACCGCCATCGCCCGCGAGGCGGGGCACCGCACCAAGATGGCCGTGCGTTCCCGCGTGTCGGGGCTCAACGCCAAGGGTGCGTGCATCGGCCCGATGGGCGCCCGCGTCCGCGCGGTGATGGCCGAGCTGCACGGCGAGAAGATCGACATCGTCGACCACAGCGACGACCCCGCCTCCTTCGTGGCGAGCGCACTGTCTCCGGCCCGTGTGTCGTCTGTCACAGTGGTCGACGCCGACGCCCGTGCCGCACGGGCGATCGTCCCCGACTACCAGTTGTCCCTCGCGATCGGCAAGGAAGGGCAGAACGCCCGGCTCGCCGCGAAGCTGACGGGATGGCGGATCGACATCCGGTCGGACGAGGCGGCTGACGCCGACGCAGGTGGCGCCGCCGCCGACGCACAGAGCGGTCGGTAACGCCCGGTGGGTCGGCGCGGTAGACTGTCCGAGTCTGGGCCGCGTGCTCGTCCTTCGACATACCCCGCTCCGCCTGTCATGGGCCCGGTGCGGACGTGTGTCGGATGCCGGGGGCGCGACCAGCGGTCTGCACTCCTGCGTCTGGTGCTGGACACCCCGATGCATGATGTCGACGTGGCAGAGCCACGGCGCGTCGTGGTCGACGTCCGTGCCTGTCTGCCGGGTCGCGGCGCCTGGGTCCACCCGGTGTCGCAGTGCCTGGAGCTCGCCGAGCGCCGCAGGGCCGTCCCCCGCGCACTGCGCGCCGACGGGCCCCTCGACCTCGGCGAGGTGCGAGCACACCTCGGCCGGTGAGGGTGCCGACCGCAAGACCGTTCCGACCGGGCGCGACAGAGCACCCGGCCGAATCATGAAGTTCGTCGACAAGGAAGCGGGTTTGAAGCCGATGGGCACCCGATGAGTCCCCAGCGATGAGTACGCAGTACTAACGGTGGTCCTCCCTGTCCCGGGACGGACCGAGACAGGAGAGATGTGGCGAAGATCCGCGTTCACGAGCTGGCTAAGCAGCTCGGAGTGGAGAGCAAGACCCTGATGGGCGAGCTGAAGGCCGCGGGCGAGTTCGTCCGCTCGGCCTCCTCGACCCTTGAGGCCCCGGTCGAGCGAGCGATGCGCGACAAGTTCCCCGTCGGTGGCGCCTCCGGCGCGTCCGACAAGGGCGCAGCGGCGAAGCCTGCCGCGAGCGCGCCGAAGCCGGCCGCGAAGCCCGCGGCCCGGAAGCCTGCCGAGGCGGCACCCGCCCTGGCGTCGGCTCCCGCACCGGCCCCGGCCCCCAAGTCCGAGGCGGCGCCCGCACCTGCGCCCGCCGCGGCACCGACCCCTGCGCCGGCGGCTCCCGCCCCGGCCCCGGCGGCCGAGCAGACCCCTGTGGCCCCCGCGGCATCGGCCTCGCCGGCCGCCGCGGCACCCAAGCCCGGCGCGCCGAAGCCGGCCGCCGCGGCACCCAAGCCCGGTGCCCCCAAGCCCGCCGCCGCCCCCTCAGGCGCGCGTCCGGGTGGTCGCGACGGCGGCCGTGACGGTGGCCGTGGTGGCCGTCCGGGCGGCGGCAACCCGCGTCCGGGCAACAACCCGTTCGCGACCAGCCAGGGCATGCCCCGTCCCGGTGGCGGCCGTGGTGGCCGTCCCGCGGCCGGTGGCGGCGAGCGTCCCGGTGGCGGTAACCCGCGTCCGGGCAACAACCCGTTCGCGACCAGCCAGGGCATGCCGCGTCCGGGGCAGCGCCCCGAGCGCAGCGAGTCGGCCGGCGAGCGCCCGGGCGGTCCCCGCCCCGGTGGCCCGCGTCCCTCGGCGCCCCGTCCCGGTGGCACCGGTGGCGGCGGCCCGCGCCCGAACCCCGGCATGATGCCGGGCAAGACCAACATGCCGCGTCCGGGTGACCGCCCGGCTCCGGGTGGTGGCCGTGGTCGCCCCGGTGGCGGCGGCGGTGGCCGTCCCGGTCCTGGTGGCGCCGGCGGTGCCGGTGCTCCGGGTCGTCCCGGTGGTGGCGGCGGCGGCTTCGGCGGCCCGCGCCGGGGTGCCGGTGGTCGCGGTGCGACGCAGGGTGCCTTCGGGCGTGCCGGCGGCAAGCCGGTCCGCGGTCGTAAGTCGCGCCGGGCGAAGCGCCAGGAGTTCGAGGCGATGCAGGCCCCGTCGCTCGGCGGCGTGCAGGTTCCCCGCGGCAACGGCAGCACGGTCGTGCGCCTGCGCCACGGTGCGTCGCTGAACGACTTCGCCGACAAGATCGACGCGAACCCCGCGGCGCTCGTGACCGTCCTGTTCCACCTGGGCGAGATGGCCACGGCCACGCAGTCGCTCGACGAGGACACGTTCGGCACACTGGCGACCGAGCTCGGCTACCAGATCGAGATGGTCTCGGCCGAGGAGGAGGACCGCGAGCTGCTCGGGGCCTTCGACATCGACCTGCAGGCCGAGGAGGCGGGCGAGTCGGACGACGACCTGGTCGCCCGTCCGCCGGTCGTGACCGTCATGGGTCACGTCGACCACGGTAAGACCAAGCTGCTCGACGCCATCCGCAAGTCGGACGTGGTGGCGGGCGAGCACGGTGGCATCACGCAGCACATCGGTGCCTACCAGATCACGCACGAGCACGAGGGCACCGAGCGTGCCATCACGTTCATCGACACCCCGGGTCACGAGGCGTTCACCGCCATGCGTGCTCGTGGTGCCCAGGTCACGGACATCGCGATCCTCGTGGTCGCGGCCGACGACGGCGTGATGCCGCAGACGGTCGAGGCCGTGAACCACGCGCAGGCGGCCGGCGTGCCGATCGTCGTCGCGGTCAACAAGATCGACGTCGAGGGTGCCAACCCGGCGAAGGTGCGTCAGCAGCTCACCGAGTACAACCTGGTGGCCGAGGAGTACGGCGGCGACACGATGTTCGTCGACGTCGCGGCCAAGCCGGGCATCGGCATCGACGACCTCGTCGAGGCCGTCCTGCTGACCGCCGACGCCGCTCTCGACCTGCGCGCCAACCCGTCCAAGGACGCGCGTGGTGTCGCGATCGAGGCCAACCTCGACCGCGGTCGTGGTCCTGTGGCCACGGTGCTGGTCCAGTCGGGCACGCTGCACGTCGGCGACTCGATCGTCGCCGGCACGGCCCACGGCCGTGTGCGTGCGATGTTCGACGAGCACGGCAACGCGGTCGACGCCGCGACGCCCGCCCGTCCGGTCCAGGTGCTGGGTCTCACCAGCGTCCCGAGCGCCGGCGACACGTTCCTCGTGGCGCCGGACGACCGCACGGCACGTCAGATCGCCGAGAAGCGTGAGGCGGCCGAGCGCGCCGCGACGCTGGCCAAGCGCCGCAAGCGGATCAGCCTCGAGGACTTCGACACCGAGCTCAAGAAGGGCAAGGTCGAGAGCCTCAACCTCATCCTCAAGGGCGACGTGTCCGGTGCCGTGGAGGCACTGGAGGACGCGCTGCTCAAGATCGACGTGGGCGAGGAGGTCGAGCTGCGCGTCATCCACCGTGGTGTGGGTGCGATCACGCAGAACGACGTCAACCTGGCCACCGTCGACAGCGCCGTGATCATCGGCTTCAACGTGAAGTACGGCGAGCGCGTCGAGGAGCTGGCGGAGCGCGAAGGCGTCGACGTCAAGTTCTACTCGGTCATCTACCAGGCGATCGAGGACGTCGAGGCGGCCCTCAAGGGCATGCTCAAGCCGGAGTACGAGGAGGTCCAGCTCGGGACCGCGGAGATCCGCCAGGTCTTCCGTTCCTCGAAGTTCGGCAACATCGCCGGTTCGGTCATCCGCTCGGGCACCATCCGACGCAACTCGAAGGCGCGCGTGCTGCGCAACGGCACCGTCGTGGGCGACAACCTCACGATCGAGTCGCTGCGTCGCGAGAAGGACGACGTCACCGAGGTCCGCGAGGGCTTCGAGTGCGGTATCGGTCTCGGGTCGTTCAACGACGTCACCGAGGGCGACATCATCGAGACCTTCGAGATGCGCGAGAAGCCGCGCGACTGACACCACTGTCGCCGAGTCAGCATGCTGGTCCGTCCAGATCCCGGGAGTTCCCGGGGTCCGGGCGGACCAGCATGCTGACTCGGCGGAGTCGGAAAGGAATGGACCATGGTCGACAATCCGCGGGCTCGCAAGCTCGCCGACCGCATCAAGGTGATCGTCGCGCAGATGATCGACTCGCGGATCAAGGATCCGCGGCTCGGCTTCGTGACGGTCACGGACGTCCGCGTCACCGGTGACCTGCAGAACGCCTCGGTGTTCTACACGGTCTACGGCTCGGACGAGGACCGCGAGGGCACGGCCGCGGCGCTGAAGAGCGCCACGGGCATGATCCGCTCCGAGGTGGGCAAGCAGACCGGTGTGCGCCTGACGCCCACCATCGAGTTCCACCTCGACTCGGTCCCTGACACGGCCGCCCACCTCGACGCCGCGCTGATCGAGGCGCGCAAGCGGGACGCCGAGCTCGAGGCACTGCGTGCCGGGGCCCGGTACGCGGGCGACGAGGACCCGTACAAGAAGCCGCGCGAGGACGACGCCGAGGCCGAGTGACCTCCGACCCCGCGCTCGCGCGTGACATCGACGCCGCCTGCCGCCTGACCGGGACGTTCACGCTCCGGTCGGGCCAGGTGGCGTCGGAGTACTTCGACAAGTACCTGTTCGAGAGCGACCCTGCGCTGCTGGCCCGGGTCGCGCGCCAGATGGTGCCGCTGGTCCCCGCGGACGCCGACCTGCTGGGCGGCCTCGAGCTCGGCGGGGTGCCGATCGTGACCGTGCTCAGCGGCCTGACCGGCACGGGCGCGCTGTACGTGCGCAAGCAGGCCAAGGAGTACGGCACCGCGAAGCTCGCCGAGGGGCCGCCGGTCGAGGGCCGCCGGGTCGTGCTGGTCGAGGACGTGATCACCACCGGCGGCGCAGTCCGCGACGCGACGTCGGCGCTCCGGGCCGCCGGGGCCGTCGTGGAGACGGTGGTCTGCGCGATCGACCGCAGCCCGGCCGGCAGCACGCCCCTCGCCGACGTCGGCGTGGAGGTCCGCGCCGTCCTGACCAAGGCCGACCTCGACGCCGCGCGGCACTCCTGAGCCACGGGATACTGAACCCCATGACCTCTCCCACCCCGCAGGCTCCCGCGCGCCGTCCCACGGCCGCCGACGGGTTCGTCGTGGTCGACAAGCCGCAGGGCTGGACCAGCCACGACGTCGTCGGGCGGATGCGGCGCCTGGCCGGGACTCGCAAGGTCGGCCACGCCGGCACGCTCGACCCGATGGCGACCGGCGTGCTCGTGCTCGGGATCGGCAAGGCCACGCGCCTGCTCACGTACGTGGTGGGCGCCGACAAGGACTACGACGCCACGATCCGGCTGGGCGTGGCCACGACCACGGACGACGCCGAGGGCACGGTGGCCGAGGTGGCCGGCCCGGACGCCGTCGGGCGCGTGGACCGGGCGGCGCTGGACGCCGCGATCGCCGACCTCACGGGCGACATCCTGCAGGTGCCCACGTCCGTGTCCGCGATCAAGGTGGACGGCAGGCGCGCCTACGCACGCGTCCGGGCGGGGGAGGAGGTCGCGCTGAAGGCGCGGCCCGTCACCGTGTCCCGGTTCGAGGTCGTGGACGTCCGCGCGGCTACGGCGACCGTGCCGGACGGCGACCTCGAGGAGTACGTCGATCCGGGGGACGCCGATCCCGCCGCCGAGCCCGGCATCGCCCCGACCGCCGCCGAACCCGGCGACGGCCCCACCCGCGACGTGCCCGTGGTCGACGTCGACGTGCGCGTCACCGTCTCGTCCGGCACCTACGTGCGCGCCCTGGCCCGCGACCTCGGCGCGGCGCTCGGCACCGGCGGCCACCTGACCGTGCTGCGCCGCACCCGGGTGGGCGGCTACCCGCTGGACGGCGCCCGCACGCTGGAGGAGCTGGAGGCGCAGGCCGACGCCGACGGCACGCTGGCCACGCTCCCGCTGGCCGACGCCGCGCGCGGCACGTTCCCGGTGCGCGAGCTCGACGAGGCCGAGGTGCGCGCGCTCGGCTACGGCCAGTGGGTCGAGCCGTCTGGGCGCGCCGACGTCGTGGCGGCGCTCTCGCCGTCGGGCACGCTCGTGGCGCTGCTGGAGGACACGCGGCGCCGCGGCGAGAGCCTCGCCAAGCCGGTCCTGGTGCTCGCCCCCGCCCCCTGACCGGGCCGGCGAGCACCAGGCGCGCGCCCGCCAGACCAGCGGGTCAGGCCGGCACGGTCAGGACCGGCGCCCGCCGGGTGCGGCCCGTGGTGCGGGCGTGGCCCACGACGGACAGCAGCACCCCGGCCCCCGCCCAGAGCGCGAGCGCCAGCCAGGCCGCCGACGCGTCGGCGTCGGGGAAGTACGAGACGTCGCGCAGCAGGGTGGCGCTGGCGCCCGGCGGCATCCACTGACCGATCGCGCCCCAGTGCCAGGGCAGGAACTCGGGCGGCATCGCCGCGCCCGAGATCGGGTTCCCGATCAGCATCATCAGCACCGGGCCGAGCGCGATGCCAGGCCTGCCGAGCACCGCGACGAACCCGGTGATGGGTGCGGCGATCGCGGCGATCGAGAGGGCGAGGGTGGCGCCGTCGAGCAGCCAGTCGCCCTGCACGGTGCCGAACCAGAAGTGCAGGATGCCCACGAGGATCGCGCCGCCGACCACCGAGTACACGGTGACGGCGAGCACCCGGCGCAGGGCCCCGTTGACGGCGAGCGAGATGCCGATGCCGCCGATCATGCCGCCGAGCAGGATCGGGAACATCGCGGCCGCCAGGCCGGAGCCGCGGGGGTCGTCGGCGGACAGCGGGACCACGTCCGTGACGGTCACCTGGGGAACCTCGGGCAGCGACGGGGCCTGGGCCGCGCCGGGCTCTGGCGCCTGCGGCTGCTCGCCTCGTGCGGCGGCCTCGAGCGCCTGCTGGACGGCGGTCTGTGTGGCCTGGGCCGCCTGTTCCTGGGCGGCGGCGAGGGCCGCCGCCGTCGCGGCGTTCGCCTGCTCCTGGATCCCGCGCTGCAGCTGTGCGGCGATCTGGGTCATGAGCTGGTGCGTGGCCGTGCTCGCCGCGGAGGCGGTGAGCACCTCGGGCGCCTCGCCCGCCTTCGGGTCGCCCAGCACGACGCCGCCGTAGACGTCGCGGTTCTCGACGGCCTCGACGGCGGCGGCCCGGTCGCCGGCCTCGATCAGCTCGACGGCTCCGGGCTGGGCCTCGTCGAGGTTCTCGCGGACGGCGCTGACGGCGTCGGCGGACCCGACCACGGCGACGGGCAGGTCGCGTGGCTCGGCCGTGACCGAGGGCCACGAGAAGGCGAGCACGAACACGGTGAGCACGAGGGTGAGGGCCAGCGCGACGCCGACGACCCGGCCTGCCGGGGTGTGGGGCGCTGGTGCTTCGTAGGACAAGGGTTGCTCCATATCTAAAAAAACGAACGCTCGTTCTTTATGGGCAACGATGCTCCGCGACCGTATGCTTGTCAATCTCCTGGGCGTCCCCCAGGTCCCGACGACGGAGGTGCCGGTGCCGAAGATCAGTGACGCTCGTCGGGACGCCCGCCGTGCCGAGATCCTGGAGGCGGCCCGGCGCGCGTTCGCCGCGAAGGGCTACCAGCACACCTCGATGGCCGAGGTGATCGCGGAGGCCGGGCTGTCGACCGGTGCCGTCTACGGGTACTTCGAGGGCAAGCGCGAGCTGTTCGCGGCTGTGGCGAGGACCACCCTGAGCCGCCGGAGCGCAGACCTTGAGGCAGCCGCGGCGGGCGGCGACCCGCCGGCCCCCGCCGAGATACTGGAGATCGTGCTCCGGGGTGTGCTGTCCGAGGGCTTCGAGCTCCCGCTCCTGCTCCAGCTCTGGGGCGAGGCGACCGTGGACCCCGAGATGCGCGGCGTCGTGAATCTGGGCTTCAAGGAGCTCAGGAACGCCTTCCGCGCCGCCCTGACGCGCTGGTTCGCGGCGCACCCGGAGCACGCCCCCGACGGCGCCGAGTCAGCCGCGGAGGACCTGCTCCCGGCCCTCATGGGCCTCGGCCAGGGCTACATCTTCCAGTCGGCGATGTTCGACGAGTTCGACTCCCGGGCCTACCTGGACGCGGCCCGCCGGATCCTGCCGCGCTGACCGCGGATCGCCCCGACAGCGCCGGGCGGGCGCACGACCGCCGAAACACGCCGTAGGCTTTTGGCGACCGGTGCGGGGCGCGGCGTGAGCGGCTCCCGCACCCGCGCCACCCGATTCATGAGGAGCAACCCGCGTGCAGCTGTGGACGGACCTGGAACAGGTTCCCCCGGGATTCGGGCCATCAGTGGTGACGATCGGCAACTTCGACGGCGTCCACCGCGGCCACCAGGCGGTGCTCGACCGCATCCTCCGGCTCGCCCGGAGCGACGCGGCCCGCGCCGTCGCCGTGACGTTCCACCCGCACCCGTCCGCGGTGCACCGGCCCGACTCGGCCCCCGAGCTGATCACGGGCCTGGAGGACCGCCTCGCGCTCATGGAGCGCACCGGTCTCGACGCGACCCTGCTGGTCAGCTACACCCTCGACTTCGCGGCTCAGACGCCCGAGGAGTTCGTGTCCCGTTACCTGGTCGACGGCCTGCGCGCCCGCACCGTGGTGGTGGGGCACGACGTGCGCTTCGGCAAGCAGAACGCGGGCACGCTCGCCACGATGGTCGAGCTCGGCGGGCAGCACGGGTTCGAGGTCGTGGCCATCGAGGACGTCGGTGACTCGGCCGGCGAGGGCGACGGGCACCAGCGGTGGTCGTCGACGGCGGTGCGCGCGCTGCTCGCGGAGGGCGATGTCGACCAGGCCGCCGACGTGCTGGGCCGCCCGCACCTCGTGCGCGGCACCGTGGTCCACGGCGACGCCCGCGGCCGCGAGATGGGCTTCCCGACCGCCAACCTCGGCGACATCACCGGCCTGGTCCCGGCGGACGGCGTCTACGCGGGCTGGCTGCGCCGCGGCACCGCCGCGACCTGCGCGAGCCTCGCCGGGCCGGAGCACGACCGGGCGACCGCCTCCGGGGCGGGCCTCGGGCAGGAGGAGATCCTGCCCGCCGCGATCTCCGTGGGCACCAACCCCACGTTCGACGGCGTGGAGCGCCGCGTCGAGGCCTACGTGCTCGACCGCACCGACCTCGACCTGTACGACCAGACGGTCGTGCTCGAGTTCGTGGCGCACCTGCGACCGACGCTGCGGTTCGACGGCATGGAGCCGCTGATCGCCCAGATGAACGACGACGTGGCGCGGGCCCGCAAGATCCTGCGGCCGTAGGGCGGTGCGCCGGGCAAACTAAGATTCAATCTTACTAAGATCCGATCTTAGTTTGCGGGTGCGCGCGGCCTGGAGGTGAGGCCCGGCGGGAGATCTTCCGGCCCCTCGCGCGTTGGGGTGGACATGACGTACCTCGAGCTGTCCGACCTGGTGGTCGGGTACGGCGGCAACGCCGTCTGCGCACCCGTGAGCCTCACGCTGGGAGCCGGCGACATCGTCGCCGTGATCGGCGCCAACGGCACCGGCAAGTCCACCCTGCTGCGCACCGTGCTCGGCCTGCAGGAGCCGCTGTCCGGCACGGTGGGCGCGTTCGGCCGGGCGGTGGACGAACGGGAGCGACGCTTCCGCGCCCGCGTCGCGGGCGTGCTGGACGACGACGCGTTCTTTCCCGGCGTGACCGTCCGCGAGCACCTCGTGCTCACCGCGCGCGGCCACGGCGTGGCGGACGCCGGCGCCGTCACGGACCGGGTGCTCGACCACGTGGGCATCACGGAGCGCGCAAGCGCCATGCCCCACACGCTCTCGTCGGGGCAGCGGCGCCGGTTCCTGCTCGCGAGCGCCCTGGTGCGGCCGCGTGACCTGCTCGTGCTCGACGAGCCGGAGCAGCGCCTCGACACCGCGATGCGGGCCCGGCTGGGCGACACGCTGCGCGCCGAGGCGGAGGCCGGCACGGCCGTCCTGTTCGCCACGCACGACGACCGGCTCCTGGCCGCGACCGGCGCGAGCGCGCTGTACCTGTCCGACGACGACGCCGTGCTCCTGGAGCCGGCCGAGGCGCCGGGCGTGCTGGCGGGCTTCCGGTGACGGGCGAGGCGCCGGACGCCGGGGCCACCGCAGCCGCCGGGGCGGCCGCTCGTGACGGCGGGGCCGACGCTCGTGCCGGTGGGCTACCCCGGCTCGTCGCGTCCGACGAGGAGACCCTCACCGGCGCCGAGCTGCGCCGGCTGACCGCCCGGGTGCGCGCCCACAACCTGCCGGCCGAACCGGGCCGGGTGGCGCTCGACGTGGCCGAGGTGGTGATCTCGCTCGCCCTGGTCGTGCTGTACCTGTGGGGGTTCGGCGGCCCCGTGCGGGAGCTGCTCGGCTCCGACGCGACCGCCTTCGGGCTCGGGCCGGGCCTGGTCCAGGCCCTCGTGCTCGCGCTCGCGGGGGTGGCCGGGGCGGCGGTAGCGCTCCGGCTCGGCCCCGCCGGCCTGCCCGCGGCCGGGGTGCGCTGGTGGGTGCCGACGCCCGCCGACCGGGCGGGGCTCACCTCGCCCTCGGTGGTCCGCGCGCTGCTCGCCGGGGTCGGCGCGGGCCTCGTCGCGGGCGGCGCGCCCGCGGTGCTGGCCGGCGTCGGCCTCGCGGGGGTCGGCCTGGACGCGGCGTTCGGCGCAGCCCTCGGGCTGCTCGTCGTCGCCGGCGCGGGCGCGCTCCAGGTGAGCGGGGCGACGTCGGGCAGCCTGCCGGGGCGGGTGCTCGACGTGCTGCTCGCCGCCGTACCGGTGGCCGGACTGGGCCTCGCGCTGTGGGCGCCCGCCTGGGGCGCCTGGACCGTGCCGTGGGGCGTACCCGCAGCACTGGCCGCCGTCGGCGCCGTCGCCCTCGTCGTGTGGGTGCGCGGCCTGGACCGGCTCCGGGCGGGCGAGCTACGTGCCCGCGCGTCGGCGGCGATGCAGGCCTCCGCTGCCCTTCTGTCGCTCGACGGCGGCAGCGTGAGCCGCGCCCTGGGCACCGGGCCGACGGCGTCGCGCACCTTCGCGTGGGTACCGCGGGCCGCGCGCGGTCCCGCGGGCGCCCTGCTCGCCGCGGACGCCACGCTGCTGCTGCGCTCGCCGGCGGCCCTTGCCGCGCTGCTCGCGCTGGCCTCCGCCGGGGCCGTGGCCGTGCAGGTGCCCGCGCTGTCCGACGGGATCGGGCTCTGGGCCGTCCTGGCCGGTGCGGGGTACGCGGGGGCGCTCGCGGGCGCCGGCGGGCCGCGCTCGGCGGGGGAGAACCCGCGGCTGGACGCCCTGGTGCCGCTGGGCGGTCGGGCCACCCGGGCCGTCCGCACGGTGTGGCCGGCGCTCGCCGCGGGTGTCGTGCTGGCGCTCGTCGCGGTGGTGGGCGGGGGCGGGGCGTGGCTCGCGCTGGCCGCGCCCGCCGCCGTCGTGCTCGGGGCGGCCGCCGTCCGTGCGGCCTACCGCGGGCCCGTGCCCTGGGACGTGCCGATGATCGCCACCGCGGCGGGCGCGCTCCCGACGGGGCTGGTGCTGCACCAGCTCAAGGGGCCCGACGTGGCGCTGCTCGGCACCCTCCCGCTCGCCCTGTCCGTCGTGACGGGCGTGACGCCCGCCCTCGTCGTCGCGCAGGTGGTGGCGGCCGCCGGGGCGGTCTGGCGCGCGGCGCGCTGACCTCCGGTACCGGACGGGCCGCGCCGGCCGTCGGCCTGGTCGGGGGCCATTCACCCGCCGGCGTGTACGTGGGTGTGGCCCACGGCACTCCGTCACTGGTGGAGGACCTGCACCCCCAGCGAAGGAGAGACCCATGGTCCAGACCACCCAGGCACCGCCGCAGGGCGACCCGAACCACAGCCCGCACGAGGCGGTCGACCTGGCGCAGACGCCGGCCGGCCGCACGGTCCGTCGGATCGGCCACGGCGGTGTGTTCGTGCCCGCAGACCCGGACGCCCCGGAGGACCCGAAGGACAGCACTGCCACGCTCATGCCGCGCACGGAGGCGGCGGTGCGTCGCGACCTGCGCGAGCACCGGTTCGACGCGACGACGTCGTTCGACTACCTGCTGCGCGACCTCGCGCGGGAGTTCCCGGACGCGCACCTGCCCGTGGGCGACCGCGTGGCGGCGACCCGGGACGCCCTCATGCGGCTGGGCGCCGGCATGATCGAGGCGCCGGCACCGGCTCCTGGAGCGCCACCGGCGCCGGCCGCGCCGCCCCGCGACTCCACGATCCCCAGCATCTACACGTACTGGGGCCAGTTCATCGACCACGACATCACGCTCAACACGAACGGCCCGGACGACGGCAGCGGTGCGCACGGCGACCGGGCCCTCGGCGACGTCGTGAACGACCCGTTCCGGGTGTTCGAGCCCGACGTCGTGCGCCGCAGCCTGCACAACGGGCGCATCCCGCTGCTCGACCTCGACAGCCTGTACGGCTCGGGGCCGCGGTTCGCGGGCGAGAAGGACCGTGGCACCACGCGCAGCGAGGCGGCCTACGTGCCGGACTCGGCCAAGCTGCGGCTCGGCCGGATCGGCACCGAGCCGTTCGGGCCGTTCTCGCTCGTGGCGCCCGGCGACGACCCGCAGCGCGACCTGCCGCGGAGCACCGAGGCGGGCAGCGAGCGCATGCCGCTCATCCCGGACAGCCGCAACGACGAGAACCTGATCGTGGCCCAGTTCCACGTGGCGATGATCCGGTTCCACAACGCGGTCGTGGACTGGGTGGCGCGGCACGAGCCGTGGTTCGCGGTGACGCCGCGCGAGCTGTTCGACCGCGCGCAGGAGCTCGTCCGGTTCCACTACCAGTGGCTGGTGGTGAACGACTACCTGCGCACGCTGACGAAGGCCGGCGTGCTGGACTCGGTCCTGGCCACAGGGCCCACGCTGTTCCGGCCCGCCCGGCGGGTGTCGATGCCGCTGGAGTTCGCGGTGGCGGCGTTCCGGTTCGGGCACTCGATGGTGCGCGGCGCCTACGACTTCAACGTCAACTTCACCGGGAACGGCCCGGGCGGGGTGGCGTCGCTCGACCTGCTGTTCCGGTTCACCGGCAACGGCGGGCTGTCGCCCAGCCCGGCGAACCCGAGTCCGGCGCTGCCGTCCAACTGGCCCGTCGAGTGGCCCCGGCTGACCGACAAGGGTGACCCCCTGGCGTTCCGCATGGCCCGCAAGATCGACCCGTTCCTGGCGGACGGGCTGGGCCACCTCCTCAACGAGGGCAACACGGCCCCGGAACCGGTCAAGGCGCTGCTCAAGCAGCTCGCGCAGCGCAACCTGCTGCGGGGCTACATGCTGGCGATCCCGACGGGGGAGGCCGTGGCCGCCGAGCTGCGCGCCCGCCCGCTCACGCCCGCGCAGCTCCGGCAGAACGCGTCGCCCGAGGTGGTGGCCGCGCTCGACGCCCTGGACGGCACGCCGCTCTGGTACTACGTGCTCAAGGAGGCCGAGGTCCAGGGCAACGGCAACTTCCTGGGCGAGGTGGGCAGCCGCATCCTGGCGGAGACGTTCGTCTACCTGCTGCGGCTGGACCCCGAGTCGTTCATGCGCCGCCCTGGCGGCGACTGGACCCCGGCGTACGGGGTCCGGTTCGAGGACGGTCTCCTCATCACGACCATCTCGGACCTCCTGGCGTTCGCCGGGGTCTTCCCGATCGGGCAGGACGACGCGGGAGCCCCGCTCTTCCGCCGCAACGGCGACGGCTACGCGGGCCACGACGGGGCGTGAGCCCGTCCGTGTCAGACGTCCAGGTC
>NZ_JBHWZO010000112.1:0-19120 GCF_042728455.1 Promicromonospora sp. NPDC060204 | reverse complement strand
GCGCCAATGGCGCTCCACCCCGCTACGTCAAGACCGAAGAGGCTGGGGTCCTCCCGGGGAATTCAGCTCAGGAAAGACCTCCCAGCAGACCGCCGGTGAGGCCGCTCACGGCACCGCCGGTGAGGCCGCTCACGGCACCGCCGGTGAGGCCGTCCACGGCGCCGGTCACGCCACCGACGGTGTCCTTGACGGCGCCGCCGGCGACGCCCTCGACGGTGCCGGTCACGGTCTTCACGACGGGCTTGGCCACGCCGTCCACGACGACGTCCTTCACGACGGGCTTGGCAACACCCTCGACGACGACGTCCTGCACCAGCGGCTTCGCGACGCCGTCGACGACGGTGTCCTTCACGACCGGCGTCACGACGCCGCCCACCACGTCGCCCTTGACGACGTTGCCGACAACACCGCCGAGCACCACGTCACCGACGACGGGCTTGGCCACGCCGTCCACGACACCCGGCACGACGTCGCCGGTCACGGTGCCGACGGCACCCGGGACGACCGAGCCGGTCACGTTGCCCACGGTCGAGGTGACGCCCGGGACCACGCCGCTCTGCACGGCGCCCACGGCACCCGGCACCACGCCCGTGGCGACCGGCTTGACGACGCCGTCCACGGCGACGTCGCCCACGACCGTCTCGACCGCACCGGCGGCCGGGGTGGTGACCTTGGCGACGAGGCCCGGAACCGAGGCGACGACGCCCGGCACGTTCGAGACGACGCTGTTCACGACGCCGCCCACGCCACCGAGCACGCCCGGCAGGTTGGCCGTCAGGCCGGCGACCGGAGCGGTCACGCCGCCCAGGACGTTCGGCACGTTGCGGATCAGGTCGGCCACGGTGGCCGGGACGCCCTCGACGGCGCCGGTCGCGACGGCGCCCGTCGCGACGCCCGTCACGGTGCCCGTGGCGCTGTTCACGACGTCGCCCTGCAGCACGCCGCCGGCCACGCCGTTCACGACGTCACCCTGCAGCACGCCACCGGCGACGTTGGACACGACACCGCCGGCCACGTTGTTGACGACCCCGCCGGCCACGCCGTTGACGACGTCGCCCTGCAGCACGCCGCCGGTCACGCCGGAGACGACGCCGGTCGCGGTGCCCAGGGCCCCGCCGCCGAGCACGTTGGCCAGGGCGGCCTTGGCGGTGCCGGTCACGCCGGACACGGCCGAGCCGCCGGTCACGCCGCCGACGACCTCGGAGACGACCTGGGGCGCGGCACCCTGGAGGGCGCCCGAGACGAACTGCGCCGGCTCGTAGTTCGGCGCGAGGGCCGTGGTGGGGGCGATGGAGGCGGGCAGCTCGGCCTTCTCGACCACGTCGGTGACGACGCCGGTCGCGGGCAGCGTCCCGGTGAGCTCGCTGAGGTCGATCGAGGTCGACGAGATGGCGGGGAGGCCCGACTTGAGGCCGTCGGCGGTGGTGCCGAGGTCGCCGAGGGAGTCCAGCGGGGAGGCCTCTGCCGCCATGGCCGGCGCGGCCATGGCGGTCGCCGCGGTTGCGATGGCGACGGTCGCGATGGTCCGCGCGCCCGCCGATGCGGTCTTCTTCTTGTGTGCTGCGTGCTTCAAAAGGTGCTCCAGCATCTCGATGCGCAAATGCGCGTTCGGTCCTTGAGCCACCGAACTTAGCCCGCACCCCCGGGTGAATAAAATCACCCTGATCACGATTCGGTAACGATGGGCGAATTGGACCCAGGATGCCAGGCCGCCCGGCATATCCGGACAATCACCACCGGTTGGTTATCGGCGTGCGGGCCGGTTATCGGCGGGAGCGGTGGTCGGCGTCGCGCTGGGTGGACGCCGTCCTCGTCAGGGCCACGGCGCCCTGGACCAGCGCGGCCTCGGCGGCCCGCGCCTCGGCGGTGGCCCGGGCCCGGACGACGACGATCTTGTCGTGCAGCTCGGCGTGCACCCGCTTGCGCACGTCACGGGCGATCACGTCGACGTCGGACTCCTCGGGGGCGGGCTCGCCGCGCAGGGCGAGCTCGTCGGTCAGCCGCGCGACGGCGGCGTCCACCTCGGCCACAACCCGGACCTCCGCCTCGTCGAGCAGGGCGACCACCGCGGCGTCGGCCTCCCGGCCCAGGCGCGTCTCCTCGAAGCGCCGGGCGGCGGAGTCCACGATCCCCTGCGCCTGCGCGACGACGTCGTGCGCGACCGCGGGGGCGTGCGCCTTCAGCGTGGCGAGGTCGTAGAGCAGCACGCCCTCGACGTCGGCCACCTGCGGGTCCACGTCGCGGTGCAGGGCGAGGTCCAGGATCACCAGCGGGCGGGGCTCCGGCTCGTCGCCGGCCCGGTCCGCGGCGCGCTCCCGGGCGCGCACCACCGCGGCGGCGTCGAGCACGTGGCCGAGGCTCGCCTCGGGGCCGGCCTCGCCGGACAGGCCGTGCGGGAGCGCGGTCTGGCCGCCGAAGTTCCCGGCGACGATGGCGCCCAGCTCTTCGGTGCCGGTCAGCTCTCCGTCGGCTCGCGCCGCGAGCGCCCGGCCCCGGGCTCCGCTGCAGCTCACCACGATGTCGGCGTCGGCGAGGGCCTCGACGAGCGAGTCCACCGGCCGCACGCCGTGCGACTCCGCGAAGACCTCGGCGCGGCCGGACTGCGAGTAGACGGAGATGTCCTCGCAGCCGCGGGCCCGCAGGGCCGCGACGGAGGCGCCCGCGTACGAGCCGGTGCCGATCAGCACGGCGCGTGCCCCGTCCCAGGGAGGCAGCTCGCTCTCGGCGAGGTCCAGGGCGAGCGCGACGACGGACCGGCCCGCAGCGCCGAGCTCCGTGTCCGTGCCGACCCGCTTGGAGGTGCGCGACGCCGTCTGGAACAGGAGCTCCAGGGTCTTGGACGTGGTCTCCTGCTCGCGGGCGATCGCCAGCGAGCGCTTCACCTGGCCGGCGATCTCGCGCTCGCCCACGACCATCGCGTCCAGGCCCGACGCCACGGCGAACAGGTGCTCCGTGACCTCCGGGCCGGTGCGGACGGTGAAGCTGCGGGCGGCGACGTCGCCGGTGACGCCCGACGCGTGGGCCACGAGCTCGGCCACGTGGCGCGTCGCGTGCCGGATGCTGTCGCCGCTCAGCGGCGCGTCGACGTCGAGATAGAGCTCGAAGCGGTTGCACGTAGAGATCACCACGGCACCCGCGACGGGGCCGCACGTGCCCACGACGACACGACCCACTGACGACGAACCCGTGGACAGGCGCTCCAGCGCGTCGAGATCGAGCTCGCGGTGGCTGGCGGTGAGGGAGAGGAGAACCACAGTGCTCCAACTTTATGCACCACGGCCGGGCAGGGCAGAATCGTGAAGCGTGAAGTCCACCACGATCAGCCCTGCTCACCCGCTCGCCGACGGGCGGACCTCCGCCGCTCCCCTTGTCCGGGCGCTCCGGGGTGAACGTCCTGGTCGCACGCCTGTCTGGTTCATGCGGCAGGCGGGTCGCTCCCTGCCCGAGTACCGCGAGGTCCGCAAGGGCACCGGCATGCTGGAGTCCTGCCTGCGGCCAGACCTCGCGTCCGAGATCACACTCCAGCCCGTGCGCCGGCACGGCGTGGACGCCGCCGTCTTCTTCTCCGACATCGTGGTGCCGCTCAAGCTGGCCGGCGTCGGCGTGGACATCCAGGCGGGGGTCGGTCCGGTCATGGACCAGCCGTACCGCACGGCCGACGACGTCGCCCGGCTCACCGCGCGCAGCCTCGACGACGCGGCCCTCGAGCCGATCCGGGAGGCCGTCGCGCTGACCGTCGCCGAGCTCGGGTCGACGCCGCTCCTGGGCTTCGGCGGCGCCCCGTTCACGCTCGCGGCCTACCTGGTCGAGGGCCGGCCGTCGCGCGACCACCTCGCCGCGCGCACCCTGATGCACGCCGACCCCGCCACGTGGGACGCCCTCGTGACGTGGACCGCCGACCTCACCGGCACGTTCCTGCGGGCCCAGGTCGAGGCAGGCGCCAGCGCCGTCCAGCTCTTCGACTCCTGGGCCGGGTCGCTCTCGCTCGCGGACTACACGGCGCACGTCGCCGCGTCGTCGACCCGCGCGCTGTCCTACGTGGCGGACGCCGGCGTGCCGGCCATCCACTTCGGTACCGGCACCGGGCACCTGCTGCCCGCGATGCGCACGGTCCTGGTCGACGCCGGCCTGACGGACCACGCGGTCGGCGTCGACTACCGGACGCCGCTCGACGAGGCCGCCGCCCTGCTGCCCGGCGTTCCCCTGCAGGGGAACATCGACCCCGCGCTGCTGGCCGCGCCGTGGCCGGTGCTGGAGGCGCACGTGCGCGACGTCGTCTCCCGTGGCCTCAAGGCGCCCGGCCACGTGGTCAACCTGGGCCACGGCGTCCCCCCGGAGACGGACCCGACGGTGCTGACCCGCGTGGTCGAGCTGGTCCACTCGTTGTGACGCCCTCGGCCGGTCGGTCCGGTGCGGCGGAGGCCGACGCCGTCGTCGTCGGCGCCGGGATCGGCGGGCTCGTCGCCGCACACACGCTCGCCGGGCGCGGGCTGCGCGTCGTCGTGCTGGAGGCCGGCGAGCGGGCCGGCGGGCCGATCCGCGGCGGGGCGTTCGCGTCGCTGCCGGACGTGCCGCTGGACCTCGGGGCGGAGTCGTTCGCGGTGCGGGGCGGGGCCGTGGAACGGCTCGTGGCCGAGCTGGGGCTGACCGTCGAGGCACCCGCCGGGCTCTCCGCCTGGGGTTATGCCGCCGGCCGGGCGTTCCCGCTGCCCGCGGCCGGTGTGCTGGGCATCCCCTCGCGGCCGTGGGCCTCCGACGTGCGGCGCGCGATCGGCTGGCCCGGCGTGCTGCGCGGCTCGCTGGACCGGGTGCTGCCCGCGCGGCTCGTCGACCCGACCGACCTCGGCACCCTCGCACGGTCCCGACTCGGCTCCCGGGTGGCGGACCGGCTCGTCACCCCGGTCGCCGCGGGCGTGCACTCGGCGCCGCTCGACCGGCTCGACGTCGCCGCCGTCGCGCCCGGGCTGCTGGACGCGTACGCACGGACCGGGTCCCTGTCGCGGGCCGTGGCGTCGCTGCGGGCCGCGGCGCCCCCCGGGTCCGCGGTGCGCGGGATCGACGGCGGCGTCCACGCCCTGGTGGACGCGCTGGTGGACAGGCTGGACGTCCGGTTCGGCACGCGGGTCGAGGGCGTGGAGCGGGCCGACGGCGACGCCTGGCTGGTCCGCACGGCCGACGGCGGGGTGCTCCGCACGCCCCGCATGGTCCTGGCGACGCCCGCCACCGGCGAGATCGGTCGGTCGCACCGAGACCGGTCCATCGATGGACCGATCTCAACGCAACCGACCGATCTCGCTGCCGCCGGGCACAGGAAGGTTCTGGAGCCGCCCGCGCCGCCCGAGCGCGGCGCGGACATCCGGCTGGCGGCGCTGCTCGTGGACGCGCCCGAGCTGGACACCGCCCCGCGCGGCTCGGGGATGCTCGTGGCCCCGGACACGGCGGCGGGCGGTGTGCGGGCCAAGGCGCTGACCCACGCGACGGCCAAGTGGCCGTGGCTCGCGCGCCGGGTGCGCGCCGCCGCGGGACCGGGCGTGCACGTGGTGCGGCTCAGCTACGGCCGCATGGGCGAGCCGACGCCGCAGCCCACCGCCGAGGAGGCCGCCCGCGACGCGTCGGCGCTGCTCGGGGTGGACCTGACCGACCGGGTGCGCGAGGTGCTGCACCAGCGCTGGGACGGCGCGCTGCCCCCGCCCACGCCGGCCTACCGGGCCGCCGTCCGCGAGTACGAGGCGGCGGTGCTGGCCCAGCCCGGCCTCGACGTCACGGGCGGCTGGATCGCCGGGACAGGTCTGGCCGCGATCGTCGCGCACGCGGGACGAACGGCCGAGCGCCTGGGCGACGAGGGCTGAGGGGTCCCGAAGGGCTCAACCCCGCGAGAGCCGCTGGGCGTAGGCGTCCAGGACACGCAGGATCCCCGCGTGCTGCCAGACCCGGTTGCGCCGCAGGCCGGTACGTTCCTCCAGCACTCCTGCCTCGGTGAGCTGGCTCAGCGCGCGCTGAGCCGTCGTGTCGTTCATGTCGTGCCGGTCGACGAGGAAACGGGCGTTGACGACGGGCTGCGCCACCAGGCACGGGAGCACCTTCCACGCGGACGCCTGCCGGCGGAGACCCGCCAGGTCCTGACGAGACACATCCACCTGGTTCGCGAGCTCGTCGACGAGCTCCGAGCCCGACGCCGCAGCGAACCGGCACGCCGCAGCGAATCTCTCGACGATCGGTCGGGCGTCGCCCTGCCGGAAGGCACCCAGGGCGTCGAAGTACTCCTCGGTCTGGATGAGCAGGCCGGCCGAGACCGGCGCAGTGGTGTGCGTGACCACGCCCTTCGCCTTGAGGATCGCGTGCACGACGGCACGGCCGGTACGGCCGTTCCCGTCGCTGAACGGGTGGATGGTCTCGAACTGGGCGTGCGCGACAGCCGCCTGGACCAGCACAGGAAGATCGTCCCGGTGCATGAAGCGGACCAGGTCCGCCATCGCGCCGGAGACGAGCTCTGCCTGCGGCGCGACGTGCTGGGCGCCACGCGGGGAGACGCTCGTCGAGCCCACCCAGACCAGCCCCGAGCGGTACTTTCCCGCATGGTCTTCCCAGCCACGTTGCCGGGACAGCAGCTCGGCGTGCATCGCGAGCATCGCGTCCTCGTCGAGCCGGTCCGCGAGGGCGAGCGCCGCCTCCATGGCCCGGACGTTCGCCACCACCACCCGGGCGTTGTCGCTGTTCGACTGGTCCAGCTCCGCGAGCGCCAGCTGCCGCGCACCGACCGTGAGGTTCTCGATCTGCGACGACGACGTCGACTCGGTCCGCAGCAGGATGGAGCTCATCGGGCCCAGCGTCGGGTTGTCGGCCCCGAGACGCCCTCGCGCATAGGCGTCGAACCCGGCGAGGGCGGCCGCGGCCTCCTCGATGTCCGCCCCGAGGTCGGCCGGCAGGTGCGGCGCATACTCCGCGATCCGCGTCGGGATCGTCGACTCGTACTCCCCTGAGGCCGCGGCGAGCTGACCGCGACTGACCAGGCCGTTGTCCTCCGCGACCCAGTAGTGCTCGTCCCGGCCGACGGGTGCGATGGCGAGGGGCTCGGAAAGTGTGACCACGCACTACACCTTACTAACAGTTTCTCGAAAACTGTTAGTAAGGAGGTGCACTTGCTCGCACTTTCTCCGGGCGCGCCGAGACCGTTCTGACAGCACGCCACCAACCCTGTGAAATCCGCCCATCGGGCACCTTCTGGTTTCCTCCCGGCGGGGGTTCGGGTGGAGACTGGGTTGGTGACCCCGACCCCCCTGTCCGTCAGCACCCCTGGAAGCGCCCCGGGCGACGCCACGCCGATCCGCCTCGGGACCCGCGCGAGCGCCCTCGCCACGACCCAGAGCGGTCTGGTGGCCAAGCGGCTGGAGGAGCTGACCGGCCGACCGGTCGAGCTGGTGCACATCAAGACCGAGGGCGACGTGAAGACGGGGAGCCTCGCGAGCCTCGGCGGCACCGGCGTCTTCGTGACCGCGCTGCGCGAGGCGCTGCTGGACGGCCGCTGCGACGTCGCCGTCCACTCCCTCAAGGACCTGCCGACCACCCCCGCGCCCGGCCTCACCTTCGTGACGCCCGAGCGCGAGGACCCGCGTGACGCCCTGTGCGCACGGGACGGCCTCACCCTCGCGACGCTCCCGCACGGGGGGCGCGTGGGCACCGGCTCGCCGCGGCGGGCCGCCCAGATCCGCGCGGCCCGGCCCGACCTGGACGTCGTCGACATCCGCGGCAACGTGGGCACGCGGCTCAACCGCGCGCTCGGGCCCGACGCCGACCTCGACGCCGTCGTGCTCGCCTACGCCGGGCTGTCGCGCCTGGGCCGCACCGACGTGATCAGCGAGGTGCTCGACGTCGACGTCGTGGCCCCCGCCCCCGGACAGGGCGCGCTCGCCGTGGAGGTGCGCACCGCGGACATCGTCTCCGACCCCGCCACGGGCCGGGCCCCCGCGCCCGACCTCGCCGAGGCGATCCACCTGCTCGACCACCGGCCGACCCGCCTCGCGGTGCTCGCCGAGCGTTCGGTGCTGGCCCGGCTGGAGGCCGGCTGCGCGGCTCCGGTCGGTGCGCACGCGACGGTGACGGGCTCGGTGCTGCGCCTGCGGTCCGTCGTGGCCGCCGTCGACGGCTCGGAGCAGATGTCGCGCGGCGGGGAGGCCTCGCTGTCGCAGGACGTCGCGCCCGAGGCGCTCGACGCCGCCGCCCGCACGCTGGGCGTCGCCGTGGCCGAGAACCTGCTGGCCGACGGCGCCGAGCAGCTCGCACCGCTGAGTGCGACCGTCCCGGAGAAGGCGTGACCGAGCCGGTCCCCCCTGCGGTCGCTCCCCCGGGCTCGGCCGGCCCTGCCGGATCCTCCGACGGCCCCGGAACGACTACCGGACACCGTGCCGGGCAGCCCGCCGTGCTGGTCGCACGTGCCCCGGAGCGCTCCGCCGGGCTCCTCGCCCTGCTCCGTGAGCGCGGGCTGGACCCGATCGCGGCCCCGGTGATCGAGCGGGCACCGGTCGAGGACCCGGCCGAGCTCGACGCCGCCCGCGAGCGCGTGCTCGCCGGCGCCTACGACTGGGTCGCGATCACCAGCGTGAACGCCGTGGACGCCCTGCTCGGCCCGGCACCGGCCGCTTCCGACACACCCCGCGCCGAGTCAGCCCGGTGGGCCGCCGTCGGCCCCGCGACCGAGCGAGCGCTGGCCGCGCACGGTCTCGCGATCGACCTCGTGCCGCAAACCGCGACCGGGGCCGGGCTCGCCGCCGCGTTCCCCGAGGCGCCCGACGGCCCGGGCCCGGCCGGCCACACGCACCGCGTCCTGCTGCCGCTCGGCGACCTCGCGTCCGACACGCTGCGGGCCGGCCTCGTCGCCAAGGGCTGGGCCGTCGACGTGGTGACCGCCTACCGGACGGTCGCGCGCGAGCTGCCCGCCGAGCTGCGCGGCCCGTACGACGTCGTCGTGGTCGCCTCGGGCTCGGCGGCCCGCCAGGTGGCGGCCCAGCTGGGCCCGCAGCGGGTGGTCGCGATCGGGGAGCCGTCGGCCCGCGCGGCCGGCGACGTCGGGCACACGGTGCTCGCCGTGGCCGCCACACCCACGGACGAGGCCCTGGCCGACGCCGTGACCGAAGCCCTCGTCAGAACCTGACCTGTCAGACGTACAGGTCACCCTGGTGACCTGTACGTCTGACACCACAACGAGAGAGAAGGACATCGTGAGCTCCTCCGGGATCGTGTACCGGCCGCGCCGTCTGCGCGCCACGCCGGGCATGCGCCGTCTGGTCGCAGAGACCCGCTTGCACCCCGCCGACCTGGTGCTGCCGCTCTTCGTCAAGGAGGGCCTGACCGAGCCGGCGCCGCTGGCGAGCATGCCCGGGCAGGTGCAGCACACCGAGGAGTCCCTGGTCGAGGCCGTGCGCGCCGCGCGGGACGCGGGCCTGGGCGGCGTCATGCTGTTCGGCATCCCCACCGTGAAGGACGCGAGCGGCTCGCAGGCCGACGCCCCCGACGGCATCCTGCAGCGCGCCCTGCGTGCTTCGCGCGCCGCGCTGGACGAGGGCCTCGCCCCCGGCGCGCCCACGCCGGTGCTCATGGCCGACACCTGCCTCGACGAGTTCACCGACCACGGGCACTGCGGCGTGCTCACGTCCACAGGGGCTGTGGACAACGACGCGACCCTGATCCGCTACGCCTCCATGGCGGTGGCGCAGGCCAAGGCCGGGGCCGACGTGATCTCGCCGTCCGGCATGATGGACGGCCAGGTCGCGATGATCCGGGACGCGCTGGACGACGCCGGCTTCGCCGACACGAGCATCCTCGCCTACAGCGCCAAGTACGCGAGCGCGTACTACGGCCCGTTCCGCGAGGCCGTGGACTCGGAGCTGAAGGGCGACCGCAAGACCTACCAGATGGACCCCGCGAACGGCCGCGAGGGCCTGCGCGAGGCCGACCTGGACCTCGCCGAGGGCGCCGACCTCGTGATGGTCAAGCCCGCCGGGTCGTACCTGGACGTGCTGCGCGCCGTCGCGGACCGGAGCGACGTGCCCGTGGCCGCGTACCAGGTCTCGGGCGAGTACGCGATGATCGAGGCGGCCGGCGCGAACGGCTGGATCGACCGCGACCGCGCCGTCCTGGAGTCGGTGACGAGCATCAAGCGCGCCGGCGCCGACGTCATCCTCACCTACTGGGCGCTGGAGATCGCGGAGTGGATCAAGTGACCGAACAGAACCGGGACACCGTCGAGGCCCAGGCGCTGCGCCGGGCGCCCGAGGCCAACCACGCGGCGTTCCTGCGCGCGCAGGAAGCGATCCCGGGCGGCGTGAACTCGCCGGTCCGCGCCTACGGCAGCGTGGGCGGCGACCCGCGGTTCCTCGCCTCGGCCCGCGGCCCCTATGTCACCGACGTCGCAGGGCGCGAGTACGTGGACCTGGTCTGCTCGTGGGGCCCCGCCCTGCTCGGGCACGCGCACCCCGACGTCGTCGCCGCCGTGCAGGACGCCGCCGCGCGCGGGCTGTCGTTCGGCGCCCCGACCGTCGCCGAGGTCGAGCTCGCCGAGGAGGTGCGGCGCCGGGTCCCCGCGGCCGAGCGCGTGCGCCTCGTCTCGACGGGCACCGAGGCCACGATGACGGCGATCCGCCTGGCGCGCGGGGTCACCGGCCGGCCGCTCGTGATCAAGTTCGCCGGCTGCTACCACGGGCACATGGACGCGCTGCTGGCCGAGGCCGGCTCCGGGGTCGCGACGCTCGCGCTCCCGGGCTCGGCGGGCGTGACCGAGGCGACGGCGGCCGAGACCCTGGTGCTCCCTTACAACGACCTGGCGGCCGTCGAGGCGGCGTTCGCCCAGCGCGGCTCCGAGATCGCTGCGGTGATCACCGAGGCGTCGCCCGCGAACATGGGGGTGGTGCCGCCCGCCGAGGGCTTCAACGAGGGTCTGCGCCGCATCACGTCGGCGCACGGCGCCCTGTTCATCATGGACGAGGTGCTCACCGGGTTCCGCGTGGGCCCCGCGGGCTGGTGGGGTCTGGAGAACGACGCGATCCGGGCCGCCGGGGGCGAGGGCTACACGCCCGACCTGTTCACGTTCGGCAAGGTCGTCGGCGGCGGCATGCCGGTGGCGGCGCTGGGCGGACCGGCGTCGGTCATGGACCACCTGGCCCCGCTGGGGCCCGTGTACCAGGCGGGCACGCTGTCCGGTAACCCCGTGGCGGTCGCCTCGGGCCTGACGACCCTGCGACTGGCCGACGACGCCGTGTACGCCCGGGTCGACGAGGTCTCGCGCGTGCTGTCGGACGCCGTGGGCGAGGCGCTGACCGCCGCCGGCGTCGAGCACCGCGTGCAGCGCGCGGGCTCGCTGTTCTCGGTGTTCTTCGGGCCGCTGGCCGCGGCGTCGGGCGTGCGCGACTACGCGCAGGCCCAGGCGCAGGAGACGTTCCGCTACACGGCCCTGTTCCACGCGATGCTGGCGGCCGGGGTCAACCTGCCGCCGTCGGTCTTCGAGGCCTGGTTCGTCTCCGCGGCGCACGACGACGCCGCCGTGCAGCGGATCCTGGACGCGCTCCCGGGCGCGGCGCAGGCCGCCGCAGCGGCGACCCCGAGGTAGGAACACCGGACGGGAGACAGGCGAGGCAGGATCCGGTGCACCCGGATCCTGCCCCGCCCCGTCTCCCCGGGGCCCTACCCCGGCAGAGGCCTGTCCGACCGGGGGTCAGGCGGCCTTGATGTAGTTGTTCGGGTTGAGCACGAACTTCTTCGCCGCACCCTCGTCGAACGCGTGGTAGCCCGTCGGCGCCTCCGTCAGGGGGATCGCCTGGGCGTTGACGGCGTCCGCGATGTGCACCTTGTCGTGCAGGATCGCCTCCATCAGGCCGCGGTGGTACTTCATCACCGGGCACTGGCCGGTCGTGAACGCGTGGGACTTGGCCCAGCCGAGCCCCAGTCGCAGGGACAGCGAGCCGACCTTCGCCGCCTCGGTCGCCGCACCCGGGTCGCCCGTGACGTAGAGGCCGGGGATGCCGAGCGCGCCGCCCGCCCGCGTGACCTCCATGAGGGCGTTGAGCACGGCGGCCGGCTGCTCGTTCGACGAGTCGGCGCCGTGCCCGCGGGCCTCGAAGCCGACGGCGTCGACGCCGCAGTCCACCTCGGGCACACCCAGGATCTCGGCGATCTGGTCGCCGATCGGTCCGGCGGCCACGTCGATCGCCTCGCACCCGAACGACCGCGCCTGCTCCAGCCGCTCCTTGTTGAGGTCGCCCACGATCACCACGGCCGCACCGAGCAGGTGCGCCGACGCCGCGGCGGCCAGACCGACGGGCCCGGCCCCGGCGACGTACACCGTGGACCCCACGCCCACCCCGGCGCTCACGCACCCGTGGAAGCCCGTGGGGAAGATGTCGCTGAGCATCGTCAGGTCCATGATCTTCTCGAGGGCCTGGTCCTTGTCCGGGAACTTGAGCGCGTTGAAGTCCGCGTACGGCACCAGCACGTACTCCGCCTGGCCGCCGACCCAGCCGCCCATGTCGACGTACCCGTACGCCGAGCCCGGCCGGTCCGGGTTCACGTTGAGGCAGATGCCGGTCTTGCGCTCCTTGCAGTTGCGACAGCGCCCGCAGGCGATGTTGAACGGCACCGAGACGATGTCACCCACGTCGAGGAACTCGACGTCCGGGCCCTTCTCGACGATCTCGCCGGTGATCTCGTGCCCCAGGATCAGCCCGGGGGGCGCGGTGGTACGGCCGCGGACCATGTGCTGGTCAGAGCCGCAGATGTTGGTGGACACGGTCCGCAGGATCACCCCGTGCGGCACCTTGCGGCCTACGTTGGCCGGGTTGACCCCGGGTCCGTCCCGGAGCTCGAACGTCGGGTAGTCGATGTCGACCACCTCAACCACGCCGGGTTCGCGGTAAGCGACCGCCTTGTTTCCAGGCATGTTGGGTTACCCCTTCCAGGTCATCTTTGAACTGGCTTCGGTCCCTTGTCACGCTACGCCGGGCCCCCGTGACTCTCATCCGCGCCCGCGAACCTCATCCCCTGCGGCACGGGGTGGGGAGTTCTCCCCACAGACGCCTGCCCCGCGCTCTGCCACGCTTCGCTCGCCGCGCGCACGGTGCGCACGGTTCGAGACGAAGGAAAGAAGAGCATGGTCTTCTTCGGCTGGGGCAGCAAGAGCAAGACGGCGCCGCTCGACGCGGGGCGAGCCCTGGTGCTGCGCTACTCGTACGTCCACCTGTTCTGGCTGCTGCGGTTCTCGTGGGGCCTGCAGTACAGCCTGGCGACCGCCACCGAGGCCGGGTGGGCGATGCGCCCGCTGTCGGACGACGAGGCCATGGCGCTGGACGCGCCGAAGCGGCTGAACCTCAACCTCTGGTGGCGGTTCGGCCTGCTCCTGTGGGCTGCCGTGGCCGTCGTCGCCATCGTCGTCGCCAACATCGACGCCGCGATGGGCTGACGGCTCAGGTCGCCGCGGGCAGCTCCTCCGGCCAGGTGAACCACTCGACCGGGATGCTCTGGTCGAGGCGGCGCACCTGGTCCTCGGCGAGGACGCCCGCGGCGAGCAGGCCGCGGGCCACCATCCGCGCGATCAGGCGGGCGCCCGGGGTGTTGAAGTGCGTGTTGTCCTGCCGACCCTCGTAGGTGTTCAGGAAGTACACCTGGGTGCCGTCCGGCCCGAGCTCCTGCCACAGCGCCAGGGTCTGCGCGGTGACGTCGACCAGCGGCACGCCCTCGGCGGCGGCCAGCGCCCGCATCGCGTCCGGGTAGAACCCGTGGGTGGCGACGGCGTTCCCGGCGGCGTCGAACCGGCGGCGCTCTGCCGGGGTCAGCAGCACGGGGCGCGCGCCCCGCTCCCGGGCGCCGTCGAGGTAGCGGCGCAGGTGGGCCGGGTAGCTGGTCCACGGGTCCGTGCCGACCGCGGGGTCGGACTTCTGGTCGTTGTGCCCGAACTGCACGAGCAGCACGTCGCCGGGGCGGACGGCGTCCAGGATCGCGTCCAGGCGCCCCTCGGCGATGAAGCTCTTGGAGCTGCGCCCGTTCATCGCGTGGTTGAGGACCTCGATCCGCGGCGCGACGTACCAGGGCAGGCCCATGCCCCAGCCGGTCTCGGGAAAGACCCCGGCGTACTTCTGGGACGCGGTGGAGTCGCCGGCGAGGAAGATCCGGGGCGCCTGCTGCGCCTGTGCCTTCCGCGTCGCGGCGGGGAGCACCGCGGGCGGCGGCACGGGGGTGTTCGTGGGTGCCGCGCTCGCCGTGAGGGCGAGCGGTCCGGCCGCGGCGAGCGCGGCGAGCAGGAGGCGGCGAGACATCGAAGCGGGCATGCCGACGGGAGGACCTCTCCGGGGGAATCTGGGGTATTCAGGACGAAAGGTATCGGATCTGGTCGCTGAGGACCGCCGACCTCAAGAACCTCAAGGGCGATCCTGAGCAGCCCTTGAGGTTCTTCGGCTGGGCGTTGAGTTCCGGACCGCAGGCTGGGAGCAGCCAGTCAGGCACTCACGGGGAGGCGCGACCATGGCGGAGGTATACGACTTCTGGACCGGCGGGGACGAGCTGGCGGCCGGCGACGGCCGCTCGGCCCGCGACGAAGCCGGGCCCGTGCCCGCCCGGACGCCACGCGTCCTCGCGGCGGACATCCTCGACCAGGGCGTGCTCCGCGACCTCGCCCAGGATCTCGGCGAGCCGACCGCCCGCCGCCTCGCCGAGCAGTACGCCGCCGGCCTCAAGCGGCGCCTCGAGCTCCTCACCGTCGCCGCCTTCGACCGCAGCGGGTACTCCGTGTACGACACGGCCGCCGAGCTGGCCGTGTCGGGCGCCATGGTGGGCGCCGTCGCACTGGCCCGGGCGGCCTGGGCCGTGGCGCAGGACGTGGTGCGGACCCGCACCGTCCCGGAGATCGGGACGCTGGAACGGCTCATGCGCCTGGCGCACGACACCGAGGTCGCGCTGGTCAGACATTCTCGAAGCGGTACCCCAGCCCGCGGACCGTATGGATGAAGCGCGGGCTCGTGGGGCTGTCGCCGAGCTTGCGCCGGACGTTGGCCATGTGCACCTCGACCGTGCGGCGGTCCGCCTCGGTGACGTCGCCGCCGTAACCGTGCTCGTCGGGCCAGAGCAGCCGGGCCAGGTCGCCCTTCGGCACCGGCCGGCCGCGGGCGTCGTGGAGCGCCGCGAGGAGGACGAACTCGGTGCGGGTCAGGTGGACGGGCTCGCCGCCCAGGCGGACCGTGCGGCGGGCGGTGTCGACCTCGAGCCTGCCGTCGCCGCCGTCGGGGCCGGGGGCAGGCCCCTCCTCAGCCGTCGCCGGCGTCGGGACGAGGTGGCCGGACCGGCGCAGGAGCGCGTCGATGCGCGCACGGAGCTCGCGTGGCCGGAACGGCTTGGTGACGTACTCGTCGGCACCGGACTCGAGGCCCATGAGCGTGTCGATCTCGTCGACCCGGGCCGTGAGCATGACGACCACCGTCTCGGAGAAGGTCCGCAACCGGCGCACGACCTCGAACCCGTCGATGTCCGGCAGGGAGACGTCCACGGTGGTCACGACCGGCTTGTGGGCCTTCACCAGCGCGACGCCCTGCGCGCCGGTGGCAGCGGGGTGCACGGTGAACCCGGCCTGCTGCAGCGTGACCTCGATGACCTCACGGATGAGGTCGTCGTCCTCGACCACGACAGCAACGCCCCGCCCCCCAGACTGGTCCATCGGTCGAACGTAGCAACGACCTCGCCCGCGCGCCCGTGGTCGGCACACTTGACTCGCTACCCCCGTGGGGTATCTCATGGACGCATGACCGAGGCGACGGAGACCACCGAGGCGACCGAGGCCGCCACCCCGCACGACGACTCCCTGCACCACGACACGGCCGGTGAACACGACGGGCCGCACGGTTACGCGTCCGACAAGGCCGGCTACCTCAAGCGGATGCGCCGCATCGAGGGGCAGGTTCGCGGCATTGCGCGGATGATCGACGAGGACGTGTACTGCATCGACGTGCTCACCCAGGTCAGCGCCGTGACCAAGGCCCTGCAGGCGGTGAGCCTGGCGCTCGTCGAGGACCACCTGGGACATTGTGTGGTGGACGCGGCCAAGGCGTCCGACGCCGAGGGCGCCGCCAAGGTCCGGGAGGCCTCCGAGGCGATCGCCCGCCTCGTCCGCATGTGAACGCCGCGCAGCCCGTGCACGGCCGGCAGCACCCGCACGTCCAGCACCCGCACGTCCAGCAGCCCACGAACCGAGGAGACGACATGACCACCGTGACCAAGCTCGCCGTGACCGGCATGACCTGTGGGCACTGCGTGTCCGCGGTGACCAACGAGCTGCGGGGCGTGCCGGACGTCCAGGACGTGAGCGTGGAGCTGCACGCCGGTGAGACCTCGCTGGTCCGCGTCATCTCCAAGCTCCCGCTCGCCGAGGCGCCCCTGCGCGACGCCGTGGACGAGGCCGGCTACGACGTGGCCGACGTCGAGGTGCTCGAGAACGCCGTCGCCGCCGAGTCCGCCGCGCAGGCCCCGGGCCGCCAGGCGACGCGCATGCTGCCGATCGTCCCGTCCTGACCCGGACGTACCGCCCCCGTAAGGAGAACCGTGCCTGCCGCTGAGGCCCTGCACCCCCTCGGCGAGGTCGAGCTCGCGGTGTCCGGGATGACCTGCGCCTCGTGCGTCGCCCGGGTCGAGCGCAAGCTCAACCGGCTCGACGGCGTCGCCGCGACCGTGAACCTGCCGCTGGAGTCGGCGCACGTCGTGCTGTCGTCCGAGGTGACCGACCAGGACCTGGTCGACGCCGTCGAGTCCGCCGGCTACGAGGCGCGCGTCACGCGGCGCAGGGGCGCGAACGGCGCCGCCGGGCGGGACGACGCCGTCGGGCGGGACGACGCCGTCGGCGCGCCGGGCTCCGGCCCGGACGACGCGGCCGGGGCCGACGGCGCAACCCCCGCGCCCGGCGCCGAGTACCGCGGCGAGGACCTGCTGCGCCGGCTCCGGGTCTCGGCCGTGCTCACCGTCCCGGTGCTCCTGCTGTCGATGGTCCCCGCGCTGTCCTTCCCGGGCGCCGAGTGGGTGGTCGCCGCCCTGGCGCTGCCCGTCGTCGTGTGGGGCGCCTGGCCGTTCCACGCGGCCGCCGTGCGCGCGGCCCGGCACGCGAGCTCCACGATGGACACGCTGGTGTCGATCGGCGTGGTCGCGGCGACCCTGTGGTCGCTCTTGGTGCTGGTCGCGGACGCCGTCCGGCCCGCGGGACACGGCATGGGGCCTGCGCTGTACTTCGAGGTCGGCGCCGTGGTCACCACGTTCCTGCTGGCCGGCCGGTACGCCGAGCACCGGTCGCGGCGGCGCGCGGGCGACGCCCTGCGCGCCCTGCTCAGCCTGGGCGCCAAGGACGCGGAGCGCATCGCGCTGGGCCCGGACGGCACCCCGCTCCGCCTGCCGGACGGCGGCTGGCGCACCACCGCGGTCCCGGTCGCCGCGCTCCAGGTCGGGGACGTCTTCGCCGTGCGCCCGGGCGGCACCGTCGCCACGGACGGCACGGTGGTGGAGGGCGCCTCGGCGCTCGACACGTCCCTGGTCACCGGCGAGCCGGTGCCGGTGGACGTGACCCCGGGCGACGACGTCGTCGGCGGCACGGTGAGCACCTCGGGGCACCTGCTGGTGCGCGCGACCCGCGTGGGCGAGGACACGATGCTCGCCCGCATCGGACGGCTCGTGGCCCGGGCACAGACGGGCAAGGCCCCCGTCGCCCGGCTCGCCGACCGCATCTCCGCGGTGTTCGTCCCGGTCGTGCTGACCCTGGCCGCGCTCACCCTGGCGGCCTGGCTCGTGCTGACCGGCGACGTCGAGGCGGCCTTCACCGCCGCCGTCGCGGTGCTGATCATCGCGTGCCCCTGCGCTCTGGGGCTGGCCACGCCCACGGCGATCCTGGTCGGCACGGGCCGGGGCGCGCAGCTCGGCGTGCTGATCCGCGGCCCGGAGATCCTGGAGAGCACCCGCCGCGTGGACACCGTGGTGCTCGACAAGACGGGCACGGTCACCGAGGGCCGCATGCGCGTGGTCGACGTGTGGAGCCCCGACCGGAGCCCGGCGATGGCCGGCGTGCGCCGCGCGGCCCCCGGCCACAACGAGGAGCCCGCCCGGCCCGACGACGCCGAGACCGCCGACGACGCGAACCACCTGACCAACGCCCCGGAGGCGCTGCGGTACGCGGCCGCCGTCGAGGCGCTGAGCGAGCACCCGATCGCGCGGGCAGTCGCGGCGGCGGGCCGGGCGGCGGCGGAGCCGGACACCGAGACCCCGCTGGAGGTCACCGGCTTCGTCGCGCACCCGGGCGGCGGCGTCGAGGGCCTGGTCCGGCGTGCGCACGCGGGACTCGCCCCGGACGGCGCGCTGAACACGCGGCGCGTGCTGGTGGGCCGCGCCGACTGGCTCGCCGAGCAGGGGGTGACCGTCTCCGCGGAGGTGCGTGCCGCCGTCGGGCAGCAGGAGGAGGCCGGGGCGACCGCCGTGGTCGTGGCGTGGAACGGCGCCGCGGGCGGCGTGATCGCACTGCGTGACCCGGCGAAGGCGACGTCGGCCACGGCGGTGGCCGAGCTGCGCGAGCTGGGCCTGCGCCCCTACCTGCTGACCGGCGACTCGGCGGGAGCGGCGCTCGTGGCCGCGCGCGCCGTGGGCATCCCCGACGCGGACGTGGTCTCGCGCGTGCTGCCCGCCGAGAAGGCCGCGGTCGTGGCCAGGCTGCAGGCCGAGGGACGCACCGTGGCGATGGTGGGCGACGGCGTGAACGACGCCGCCGCCCTGGCCACGGCGGACCTGGGCCTCGCGATGGGCACCGGCACCGACGTGGCGATCGAGGCCGGCGACATCACGCTGGTCCGGGGCGACCTGCGGGCCGCCGCGAGCGCCGTCCGCCTGTCCCGGAAGACCCTGCGGGTGATCAAGCAGAACCTGTTCTGGGCGTTCGCGTACAACGTCGCGGCGCTCCCGCTCGCGGCGGCTGGGCTGCTGAGCCCGATGGTCGCGGGCGCGGCGATGGCGGCGAGCTCGGTCCTGGTGGTCGCGAACTCCCTCCGCCTCCGCCGCGCCTCCTGACTCCCTCGTTGAGTGCTGGGTATTTGCGGCTTCCAAGGCTGGAAAGCCGCAAATACCC
>NZ_JBHWZO010000111.1:0-19123 GCF_042728455.1 Promicromonospora sp. NPDC060204 | reverse complement strand
GAGATCGGTCCATCGCTGGACCGATCTCAACGCAACGGACCGATGTCATGTGCGCCGCCCGCTAGGGCCGGGCGAGCGCCGCCGCGCCCACCACCGTTGCATCGCCGCCCAGGACGGCACGCCGGACCTCGACCGAGTGCCCCGAGACCGGTGGCTCGCCGTCCAGCCGGGCCCGGATCGCGGGTTCGAGCAGGTCCCAGGCGTGGGTCAGCCCACCGCCCACCACCACGTGCCCGACGTCGAGCAGCGCCGCCAGCACCAGCACCGCCGACCCGACCGCGTGGCCGGCGTCGGCGAGCACCCGGAGCGCCGCCTCGTCCCCGGCCCGCGCGCGGGCCTCGATCTCCGCGGCGCCGACGCCGCCCGGCCCCCCGCCGTCCGGTCCACCGCCGTCCGCCGCGGCCGAGCCCGCCCCGGCCACCTCCGCGTACCGCCGCTCCACCGACCGCCCGGACGCGAGCGTCTCCAGGTGCCCCCGCTGCCCGCAGGTGCACCGCGCGTCGCCGAACCCGGGCATGTGCCCGATCTCCCCGGCCGCGCCCGCGCCGCGGTACAGCGCGCCGTCCAGCCACAGCGCTCCCCCGACGCCGGTCCCGAGCGCGATACCCGCGGCCGACCGGACGCCGCGGACGGCGCCCCAGGTCGCCTCGCCCACGAGGAACGAGTCGACATCGTTGGCGACGGTCACCGGCAGCCCGGTCCGGGCGGCGAGCCCGGAGCGCAGGTTCGTGCCCACCCAGTCCACGAAGGAGTCGCTGGCCGCGAGCACCTCGCCCGTCACCGGGTCGACGACGCCCGCCGCCCCGACCCCGACGGCGGCCACCGGCACGCCCGCCGACGCCGTCGCTCGCGCCACCAGGTCGGCCGCGACGTCGAGCATCGCCGCGCCGCCCGACGGCGTGGGCGCGGTCGCGGAGGCGAGCACCTCGCCGTCGGGCGTGACGACGGCGGCCTTGATCTTGGTGCCCCCGATGTCGACGCCGGCCGTGGGCCGGTTCGTCATCGGGCGGCACCGGCGGCAGGGGCGACGTCCTCGGCGGAGGCCAGCCGCAGCCGCGCCGCGCGCCGTTCCCGCTGCGCCACCGGGTCCGGCGTCGGCACCGAGGCCAGCAGCTCCGCGGTGTACAGCTCGCGGGGCGCGCTGAACACCTCCGCCGTCGCGCCGCTCTCCACGAGACGGCCCGAGCGCAGCACGGCCACGCGGTCGGTCAGCTCGTGCACCACGCCCAGGTCGTGGCTGATGAACAGGCAGCCGAACCCCAGCTCCGCGTGCAGGTCGCGCAGCACCTGCAGCACCTCGGCCTGCACGGACACGTCCAGCGCGCTCGTCGGCTCGTCGGCCACGAGCAGGCGGGGGCGCAGCGCGAGCGCGCGGGCGAGCCCGATGCGCTGCCGCTGCCCGCCGGAGAACTCGTGCGGGTAGCGCCGCTCGGCGCCCGCCGGCAGCCGGACGGCGTCCAGCAGCTCCCGCACCCGCGCCCGCTTCTCGGCCGGGGACAGCCGCCGCCCGTCCCGGCCGTGGATCGCCAGCGGCTCCGCGATCGACTCGCCCACCAGCCGGCGTGGGTCGAGCGACCCGCCCGGGTCCTGGAACACGACGCCGACGTCGGCCAGCAGGCGCCGGCGCGCCCGGCCGCGCGCCCGGGCGACGGACGTCCCGAGCAGCAGCACCTCGCCCTCGGACGGCGCGAGCAGGCCCAGGCAGGCCCTGCCCGCCGTCGACTTGCCCGAGCCGGACTCGCCGACCAGGCCCAGCATCTCGCCCGCGCGCACGGTCAGGTCGAGGCGCTCGACGGCGCGCACGTGGCGGCCCTGCACCCGGTAGTCGAGGCTGACGCCGCGCAGGTCGAGCACGACCTCGCGGTCGTCGGCCGGTCCTTCGGCCGACCGCCCGGCCGGAGACGCTGCCGCGCCGACCGAAGCCGCCCCGGCAGAACCAGCGTCGACCGAACCGGCACCCACGGCAACCACGCTCGCCGGCGGCGCAGCCGGCACCGCGTCCAGCAGCGCCCGCGTGTACTCGTGCTCGGGAGCGAGCAGCACCTGCTCCACCGGCCCGTGCTCCACGATCCGGCCGCCGCTCATCACGGCCACCTCGTCGGCCAGGTCGGCCACCACGCCCATGTTGTGCGTGACCAGCAGCAGCGCCGTGTCGTGCTGCGCCACCAGCTCGCGCAGCAGGTCGAGGATCCCGGCCTGCACCGTCACGTCGAGCGCCGTGGTCGGCTCGTCCGCGACGATCAGCCGGGGCTCGCAGGCCAGCGCGATCGCGATGACCACGCGCTGCCGCTGCCCGCCGGACAGCTCGTGCGGGTACTGCCCAGCCCGCCGCTCCGGCTCGGGGATGCCCACCGACCGCAGCAGCTCGACCGCCCGCTCGCGGGCGACGGCGCGCGGCACGCGCTCGTGGTTCAGCACCGCCTCGGCGACCTGGTCACCGAGGGTCATGGTCGGGTTGAGCGCCGTCATCGGCTCCTGGAACACCATGGACGCCACGCGTCCGCGCAGGTCCACGAGCTGCTCCTCGGGCGTGGTGACGACGTCGCGCTGGCCGTCGCCGTCGGCCAGCTCCACCGATCCCGTGACGCGCGCCGTCCCGGGCAGGAGGCCCAGGACGGACAGCGAGGTCACACTCTTGCCGGAGCCGGACTCGCCCACCAGCGCCACCACCCGGCCGCGGCGGACCTCCAGGTCGATGCCGCGCACCGCCTCCACCTCCCCGGAGTCGGTGGAGAAGGTGACGCTCAGGTCCGCGATGCGCAGGACGACGTCGCTCATGCGGTCCTCCCCTTCACGTCGACGACGTCCCGCAGCCCGTCGCCCACGAAGTTCAGGGCGCAGACCACGATCACGATCGCGAGGCCCGGCGGCAGGATGAGCCACCACGCGCCCTGGTAGATGTAGTTGATGCCGTCGTTGAGCATGGCGCCCCAGTCGGTCGTGGGCGGCTGGACGCCCATCCCGAGAAAGCTGATGTAGGCGACGAGCAGGATGGCGTCGGCCACCTGGAAGGTCGCGTTGACGACGACGGTGCCCACGGTGTTGGGGATGACGTGGGTCAGCACGGTGCGGCGGTGCGTGGCGCCCATCGCGCGGGCCGCCACCACGTAGTCACGCGTGCGGACCGACAGGGCCTCCGCGCGGATGAGCCGGGCCGGGACCAGCCACGACACCAGACCCAGCACCACGATCATCATGCCGACCGTCGGCCGCACGATGGTCGAGAGCACCAGCAGCAGGAAGATCGCGGGGATCGCGATGCCGGCGTCGACCACGCGCATCATGACGGCGTCCACGACGCCGCCCACGTAGCCGGCGACGGCGCCCCAGAGGGTGCCGACCACAGTCGCGAGCGCTCCGGCCAGCACGCCGACCAGGAGCGACACCCGGCCGGCCACCATGAGCCGGCCCAGGTTGTCGTAGCCGAGGGCGTCGGTGCCGAGCGGGTGCCCGTCGACGCCGGGCGGCAGGTTGGCGGCGCCGAGGTCGGTCGCCACCTGCTCGGTGGGGTACACGAGCGGGCCGATGAGCACGAACAGCACCAGCACCGCGAGCGCCACGGCGCCCACCATCGCGAGCCGGTTGCGGGCGAACCTCCGCAGCCCCGTCATCGCAGGCCTCCTCGGGTGCGCGGGTCCAGGAGGGCCTGGAGCAGGTCGGCCAGCAGCGAGCCGACGACGGTGGCGACCGAGATGACCAGCACGCAGCCCAGCAGCACCGGGAAGTCGCTGCTCTGCGCGGCGCTCCAGAACAGCAGGCCCATGCCGGGGTAGTTGAAGAGCTGCTCCACGACGAGCGCGCCGCCGAACATGACGGGAAGGTAGTAGCCGAGCATCGCGACGACCGGCGTGAGCGAGTTGCGCAGCACGTGCCGCAGCACGACGCGCCGGTAGGCGGTGCCCTTGGCGCGGGCGGTGCGCACGTAGTCCTCGCCCAGGTTGTCGAGGGTCGAGGACCGCATGTAGCGGCTGAACGTCGCCACGATCGGCACGGCGCCCGTGAGCACGGGCAGCACCAGCCCGGCGGGCTGCGCCAGCACCTCGGCGATCCCGGTGCCCTGCGGCGCCGCCGCAGGGAACAGCCCGGCGTTCTGGCTGAGCAGCAGGATCAGGAGCATCCCGAGGAAGAACGTGGGCGTCGAGTAGGCGACGATCGCCAGCGTGGACAGCCAGTAGTCGACGGCGCGGTTGCGGCGCACGGCCTGGTAGATGCCGGCCGGGACGGCGATCAGCACCGCGACGACCAGCGAGAGCCCGGTCAGCAGCAGTGTCTTGGGCAGCCGCAGCGCGATCGCGTCGGAGACCGACTGGTTGAGCAGGTACGACTCGCCGAGGTCGCCCGTCAGCGAGCGCCCCAGGAACGAGAGGTACTGGAGCACCACGGGCTGGTCCAGGCCGTTGGCGGCCTCGAAGGCCGCGATCTGCTCGGGCGTGGCCTGCTGGCCGAGGACGCCGCGGGCGGGACCGCCCGGCAGCGCGTGCAGCAGCGCGAACACGATCACGCTGACCACGAGGATCACGGCGAGCGCCTGGAGCACGCGGCGGATCAGGAAGCGGCCGAAGCCGCCGCGGGCCGCCCGGGTGGGCGGGGGCGCGGCGACTCCGGCTTCGACGGCCCCGCTCTGCGCGGGGATGGCTGTCGTCATGTCAGCCGGCCCAGCTCCAGCGCTGCGGGTGGAAGCTGGCGAGCGGGTCCTGCGTGGTGCCCTCCAGCCCGTCCTTGATCACGGAGACCTGGTAGACGGGGTTCGGCAGCCACATGACCGGCAGGTTCTCGGCGCCGAACTTCGAGTACGCCTGCATGACGGAGGCGTCGGTGCTCTCGGTGGAGTCGTGCATGAGGGTGTCGAGCTCGTCGTCCGAGTAGGAGCCGAAGTTCGACGCGGCGCCCGTGCCGAACACGCGCTCGCCGCTCGGGTAGCCGCCGAAGTACCAGCTTCCGGCGGTGCCGAAGAACGGCAGCTCCCAGTCGCAGTCCGCCTGGTCGGCGGTGCACGGGGCGATGGAGGACAGCACCGTGTTCAGCGGCGCCGACTCGATGGTGACGGAGACGCCGGCCTGGTCGAAGGTCGACTTGATCTCGGCGAACATGTTGTCGGTCTCGGCCGAGCCGCTCTGCGTCAGGATCGTGATCGCCAGCTTCTGGCCCTTCTCGACGTCCTTGCCGCACTCGTCGTCGCCGTCGCCCGGCTTCGTGCACTCCAGCACGCCGTCGGAGCCCGCGGTCCAGCCGTGGTCGGCCAGCAGCGCGGCCGCCGCCTCGGGGTCGAACGGGTACGGGTTGTCCTTCTGCTCCTCGGAGAGGAAGTCGCTCTCGGGGTTCTGCGGCACGGGGCCGTAGCCGGGCAGCGCGGCGCCCTTCCAGATGACGTCGGAGATCTGCTCCTGGTCCACGAGGTGCTGCAGCGCCTGGCGCACGTAGAGCTGGCGGTAGACCGGACCGAGCTCGGGGTGGTTGAAGTTGTACGGCAGGTAGGTGATGGACCAGCCCGCCCACGGCTCGACGGCGTAGCCGAGCGACTCGTACTGCTCGGGTGCGTCCAGGCCGGTCGTGGGGATGTACCCGTAGTCGACGGCGCCGGACCGCACCGCGTTCACCTCGGCGTCGGTGGACGTGTACGGCAGCAGGTTGACGGTGTCGATCGAGGCGGCGTCGTCGCCGTCGTACTTCGCGTTCTTCGTCAGCTCGACCTGGCCGCTGTCCGTGAACCCGGTCAGGGAGTACGGGCCGTTGATGGTCTGCCACAGCGGGTTGGACTCGTAGGTACCCAGGTCCTCGCTCTGCGTCACGAGGTAGTCGAAGATCGCCTTGGCGCCCTTCTCCGTCTCGGCGAGCGCGGGGTCGGGCTCCTCGTCGTCGGCGGTCTTGGCCCAGGCGTGGGCCGGCAGCGGCACCACGAGCGTGAGCTGGGAGGCCTGCAGCCACTCCGGGTTGTAGACCTTGTCGAAGGTGAGCTCGACGGTCTTCTCGTCGGGCGTGGCCACCTCGGTGACGTTGTCGGGCATGCGGCCCTCGGAGTAGCTGGCCCACACGTCCGTGTTGGCCTTGACGAGGTCGAACCAGAACTTCACGTCCGCCGAGGTGACGGGCTCGCCGTCGCTCCAGGTGCGGTCGTCATCGAGGGTGATCGTCACGGTGCGGGAGTCGTCGGAGAAGGTGATCTCGTCGGCGAGATCGGCGCTGGCCACGCGCCCCACCTCGCCCTCGGAGCCGTCGTAGGCCACGAGCGGCTCCCAGAGGGTGCGCATGATGGCGGAGTTGTGGGTGGCGAGCTTGCCCGCGATGCCCAGCGGCACGATCCAGTTGGGGGTCGCGTTGGCGGGCAGGGCGTAGTTCACGTCGGTTCGGGCGGCGGACGTGTCCGCACCGGAGGACGTCGAGCATCCGGCGAGGAGGGCGACGGCGGCGGCCGCGCCGACGGCCAGCCGTGCGGCCCGTCCGGCATGCGTGGTGCGCATCTGGGTCTCCTTGGTCTGCGGGGCTGACGACGTACTTGTTTCGCCAGCCGAATAATGGAGCACCGTAGACGTACTAAGTTTCCCGGATCTATGCGAAAGCCGTAACAAGACTGTTAATTCGGCGCTGCAAAAAGGCAGGCCTGCCCGGATCAGCGGCAACGTGGTGCAGACTCTTGCCCGGAACTTGTTCCACTCATCGAAATAAGTTCTGCACCGCATCAGCGTTCGCACCCAGCCTGGAGGAGGCCCGTGCCCCAGCCCACGCGTCCCCGAGCCGCCGCCCCGCGGCTCGAGCGGGAGATCCTCGTGCTCGTGTCCAGCGGCCGCGCCCGCTCCCGCAAGGAGATCGCCGAGTCGCTCGGCATCGCGCCGTCCACCGTCTCGCAACGGGTGCAGGCGATGCTCGCCGCGGGCGCCCTGGAGGAGACCGGCGAGGGCGAGTCCAGCGGCGGACGGCGTCCCCGCGCCCTGCGCGTGCCCGGCAGCACCGGCTACCTCGGCGTGGTCGACGTGGGCGGCACGCACGCCCGGCTCGGCATCCTGCGGCACGGCGGCGAGCTCGCCACGACCACGGAGGTCGCCCTAGCGATCGCGGACGGCCCCGAGCCGGTCCTGACGCAGGTCACGGCCGCGCTGCGCGAGCTCGCCGGCGCCGCGCCCGACGGCGGCCGCCTGCTCGGCGTCGGCATCTCCCTGCCGGGCCCCGTCGACGTCGCCCAGCGCGCCCTGGACAGCCCGTCGCGCATGCCGGGCTGGTCGGGGTTCGACGTCGGCTCCTGGCTGGAGGACGCGCTCGGCGTGCCCGCCGTGGTCGAGAACGACGCCAACGCGATGGCCGTCGGCGAGCACTTCGGGCACGCCCGGCGCACGCGGCACTCCGTCTCCGTCAAGGCGGGCAGCGCGATCGGGGCCGGGATCCTGGTCGACGACCGCCTCTACCGGGGCGCGGGCGGCGCGGCCGGCGACATCACGCACACCCGCATCCCCGCCGGCGGCGACACCCCCTGCACCTGCGGCAACCGCGGCTGCCTGGAGACGGTGGCCTCCGGCGCCGCCCTGGTGCGGCTGCTCAACGAGCAGGGGTACGACGTCGAGGGGACCGCCGACGTCCTCGCCCTGGTGCGCGACGCCGAACCCGTCGCGACCACGCTGACCCGGACCGCGGGCCGGCATCTCGGCGCGGCGCTGTGCACGGTGGTCAACTTCTTCAACCCCGGCGCCGTGTACCTGGGCGGCGCGCTCTCCACGCTGGAGCCGTTCGTCTCGGCGATCCGCAGCCAGATCTACGAGGGCGCCCACCCCCTGATGACCCGCGACCTCGTGATCGCGCCGTCCGGCCTGGGCGCCGACGCGAACCTCGTGGGCGTGGGCCGCCTGCTGGAGGACGCGCTCGTGCCGCACGCCCTGGCCACCCCGCAGCCCTCTGCCCCCTCCACAGCGTCGTCCACAACAGCGTCGGAAGGACCACGATGACCAACCCCCGCCCGCGGGTCGCGATCGCCGGCATGTCGATCGAGTCCAGCACGTTCTCCCCGCACCGCTCCGGGTGGGAGGCCTTCACCCTGCGCCGCGGCGACGAGCTGGTGAAGCACTACCCGTTCCTCGCCGACGGCGCTCCCCTGCGCGACGCCGCCGAGTGGACCGGCGTGCTGCACGCCCGGTCGCTGCCGGGCGGCGCCGTGCCCGCCGAGGTCTACGAGTCGGTGCGCGACGAGATCGTCGCGACCCTGCGCGACCAGCAGGCGGAGCACGGGCCGTACGACGGCCTGCTGCTCGACATCCACGGCGCCATGACCGTGGTGGGCCGCGACGACGCCGAGTCCGACCTCGCGGCGGCGGTGCGCGCCGTCGTCGGCCCCGGGAAGCTGATCAGCACCACCATGGACCTGCACGGCAACGTGCCGCGCGAGCTGGCCCAGGCCTCCGACCTGATCACCTGCTACCGCATGGCCCCGCACGAGGACGCCTGGGAGACCCGCGAGCGCGCCGCCGCGAACCTGCTCGCGCGGCTCCGGTCCGGAGGCGCGCCCAAGAAGGCGTGGGTCCAGGTGCCGGTGCTGCTGCCCGGCGAGAAAACCAGCACCCGCATCGAGCCCGCGGCGTCCGTCTACGCCGACGTCGCCCGCGTGGCCGACCTGCCCGGCGTGCTCGACGCCGCGCTCTGGGTCGGGTACGCGTGGGCCGACGAGCCGAGCTGCCGGGCCGCCGTCGTCGTCACGGGCGACGACGAGGAGGTGATCGTGCGCGAGGCCGAGCAGCTCGCCCGGCAGTACTGGGACGCGCGCGACGACTTCGCGTTCGTCGCCCCCGCCGCCCCGTACGACCAGTGCGTGGCCACCGCCCTGGCGAGCGGGGCGCGGCCGTACTTCCTGTCCGACTCGGGCGACAACCCGACCGCGGGCGGCGCGGGCGACGTCACCTGGACGCTCGCGCGGCTCCTGGCGGAGCCGGCTTTCGCCGCCGCGCCCGAGGAGGGCGGGGCCACCGCGATCTACGCCTCCCTGCCCGACGCCGAGGCCGCACGCACGGTGGCCGCGGCCTTCGCCGCGGACGGACCGGGCGCGGCGGTCGACGTCGAAGCCGGCGCCCGGGTCGACGACGGCCCGCACGGGCCGGTCCGCCTGACGGGCGTGGTGGAGCACGTGAGCGAGGGCGACCCCGACGCCGGCATCGTCGCCGTCGTGCGCGTGGGCGGGCTGCGCGTGATCCTCACGGAGCGCCGCAAGCCGTACCACCTGGAGAGCGACTTCACGACGATCGGGCTGGACCCGCGGGGCACCGACGTCGTCGTGGTGAAGATCGGCTACCTGGAGCCCGAGCTGTACGACATGGCGGCCGACTGGATGCTCATGCTCACCCCGGGCGGCGTCGACCAGGATCTGCTCCGCCTGGGCCACCACCGCCTGACGAACCCGACCCACCCGTTCCACGCCTTCGAGTCGGAGCCGGACCTCCGCCCCGAACTCCTCTGAAACCGCTGAGTGCGGGCTATTTGTTGCTCGGAGGCCCCGAGAACAACAGATAGCCCGCACTCAACGGGGCTGGGTCAGGCCTCCGCGACCAGGGAGAACAGGTCCTTCGGGTTCTCCGGCTCCGCGATGAGGTCCAGGTGCTGCAGCAGCTCCGGCGCGTTCGCCGTCACGTCCTCCAGCACGAACTTCAGGGCGGTCCAGTCCTCCACGGCGAAGCCGACGGAGTCCCAGACGATGAGCTCGTCCTCGCTCCGGCGGCCCTGCGCGGCGCCCGTGACGACCTGCCACAGCTCGGTCACCGGGAAGTCTGCGGCCTGGCGCTGGATCTCGCCCTCGATGCGGGTCTGCTCCGGGAGCTCGACGAACACGCTGGCGCGCGCCACGATCGCAGGGTCCAGCTCGGTCTTGCCCGGGCAGTCGCCGCCGATCGCGTTGATGAACACGCCGCCGGTCACGTCGGCGTCGTGCAGCACGGTCGCGTTCTGCTTGTCCGCGGTGCACGTCGTGATGACGTCGGCGCCGCGCACCGCGTCGGCGGCGTCGTCGGCCAGGACGACGTCGAAGCCGAGCGCCTTGGCGTGCTTCGCCAGCTTCTCCATCGCGTCGCGGTCGACGTCGAAGACCCGCAGCGTCTCGATGCCGAGCTCGGCGCGCATGCCGAGCGCCTGGAACTCGGCCTGCGAGCCGCAGCCGATCAGGGCGAGCGTCCGTGAGTTCGCGGGCGCCAGGTAGCGCGCGGCCAGGGCCGACGTCGCGGCCGTGCGCAGCGCCGTGAGCAGCGTCATCTCCGCGAGGAACGTCGGGTAGCCGTTGCCGACGTCGGCCAGCATGCCGATCGCGGTGACCGTCTGGAAGCCGTTGGCCGGGTTGAGCGGGTGGCCGTTGACCAGCTTGAAGCCGTAGGTCTCGGCGTCGGAGGTGGGCATCAGCTCGATGACACCCTCCGGGGAGTGCGACGCGATGCGCGGGCGCTTGTCGAGCTCGGGCCAGCGCGCGAAGTCGCGGTCCAGGGCGTCGGTCAGCGCGGCGATGGCGGCCTCCGGGCCGCGGCGGGCGACCCAGCGGGCGGTGGCGGCGACGTCGAGGTACGGGACGGTGGTCATCGGGTCTCCTCGGTGGTGGCGGGGCGCAGCTCAAGCGTGCAGCACTTGACCGAGCCGCCGCCCTTGAAGATCTCGGACAGGTCGATGCCCACGGGCACGAAGCCGCGCTCCTTGAGCGCGTCGGCGTAGTCGCGGGCGCGGTCGCTGAGGAACACGTTCAGCCCGTCGGACACGACGTTCAGGCCCAGGACGGCGGCGTCGTCGGCGCCGACCAGGATCGCGTCGGGGAACAGGGTGCGCAGCGTCTCCTGCGCGGCCGGGCTGAACGCCTCGGGGTGGTAGGCCACGACGGTCTCGCCGGAGACGGCGCCGTCGTCGAGCACGGAGAGGGCCGTGTCGAGGTGGTAGTAGCGCGGGTCCACGAGCTCCAGCGGGACAAGCTCCATACCCTGCGCGGCGAGCTCCAGCCGCTCGGCCACCTCGGAGTGGCCGGCGGGCGTGGTGCGGAAGCCGGTTCCGGCGAGCAGCAGCTTGCCGATCGTCAGCAGGTCGCCCTCGCCCTCCATGATCTCGGCCGACTCGCCGAGGCGGCGGTAGCCGTCCGCGGCGGGCGTGCCGAACCAGCGGTCGTACGCCGGGCCCTCGGCCGCGCGCTCCGGGTAGGTGAAGCGGGCGGCGAGCGCCCGTCCGCCCACGACGATGCCGCCGTTGGCGGCGTAGACCATGTCGGGCAGGCCGGGCTCGGGTTCGATGATGTCGACCTTGTGACCGCGCGCCTCGTAGGCGTCACGCAGGGCCTCCCACTGGGCGAGAGCCTTGGCGGTGTCGACAGGAGACGACGGGTCCATCCACGGGTTGATGGCGTAGACGACGTCGAAGTACGTGGGCGGGCACATGAGGTAGTGCCGCGGCGTGGCGGTCCGCTGCGCGGTGGTCTGCGTCATGGCGCGAGATTAAGGCCGCACCGATTCACAACAGGCGGGCATCCGTTGCGTATCCAGGCGCGGATTCTTGCGCAATCGCAGCGAGTATTGAACGATTCGTTCATGGATGCCGTGAACCGGGCAATCGTCGGCGAGCTGCTTCGCGACGGGCGTGCCACGTACCAGGAGGTCGGCAGCGTGGTGGGCCTCTCGGCGCCCGCCGTGAAGCGCCGGGTCGACCTCATGCTCGCCCGCGGGGAGATCGCCGGCTTCACCGTGCGCGTGGACCCGCAGGCGATGGGCTGGATCCTGGAGGGCTACGTCGAGATCTTCTGCTCCGGGATCGTGTCACCCAAGGTGCTGGAGCGCGACTTCGCACCCATCCCCGAGGTGGTGCGCGTCTCGACCGTGACCGGCGACGCCGACGCGATCGTGCACGTCATGGCCACGAGCATGGAGGAGATCGAGCGCACCGTGGAGCGCATCCGGACCGTCACCCACGTGGTCAAGACGCGCACGGCGCTGGTGATGTCCCGGGTGGTGGACCGGCCCGGGGCCTAGGTCCACCCGGCCCGCGGTCCCCGCGGACGGCGGCGGAGCTTAGGCTGTCCTCACCAACGCTCCCCCACGGCTCCGGAGGACGCCCTCGATGATCAGGACCGCCGTCTCGGACGACGTCGCAGGCTGGCTCGACGTGCTCGGCCCCCTCGCCTTCTACCTGGTCGTCTGGGGCCTGGTGTTCGTCGGCACGGCGTTCTTCGTCGGCGTCTTCATCCCGTTCCTCACCGGGGACGGGCTGCTGTTCGGCGCGGGGATCGTGGCCGGGAGCACCGACCGGATCGACATCTGGGTGCTCGCCATCGGCGTCGGCGTCGCCGCGGTGGCGGGGGACCAGGTCGCGTTCCTGCTCGGCCGGAGGTACGGGCGGCCGTACCTGAGCACGCGCAAGGGCCGCTGGGTGCAGGCGACCGTGGTGCGCACGGAGCGGTTCTACGAGCTGTTCGGCTGGTGGTCCGTGGTGATCGGCCGGTACATGCCGTGGGCGCGCGTGTTCGTGCCGGTCATCGCGGGCATCGGCGGGATGTCCTACCTGCGGTTCCTCACCGCGAACATCTTCGGGGCGGTGAGCTGGGGCGTGCTCATCACGGTGCTCGGCTACTACGCGGCCTCCGACCCGTCGGTGCGGCCCATCGCGTACGTCGTGGCGGGCGTGGTGATCGCGGCGTCGGTCGTCGCGGGCGTCCGCGCCTGGCGCCACGACCGTGCGGGCCGTCGCCCGGCCGAGGTCGAGTAGTCCCGCCGTCCGGTCAACAGCGCCCGCCGCACGATCAACCGGCGGGCGGCGCGGGCGGCCAGGGTGGTGCCCATGAGCACAACCACCACCACGCAGCGCGACGCCGCTGCGGCCCCGCCGTCGGGCAACCCGACCTGGACGCCCGTCGTGGCCCTCTCCTTCGGGATCGCGATGGTGGTCCTCAGCGAGTTCCTGCCGGCGAGCGTGCTGCCCGCGCTGGCGGCAGACGTCGGCGTGAGCGAGGGAACGGCCGGCCTGGCCGTGGCGGCGACGGCCGTCGCCGGGGCCCTCACCGCGCCGAGCATCGCGGTGCTGCTCCCCCGGGCCGACCGGCGCACCGTGCTGGTCGCGCTCCTCGTGGCGGCGGCGGTGTCCAACCTCGCGGTCGCCCTCGCGCCCAGCTTCGCCGTGCTGCTGCTCGGCCGGCTCCTGCTCGGCATCGCGCTCGCCGGCTACTGGTCGTTCGCCTTCGGCGCGGGCACCCGGGCCGTGCCCGGCAGGGACCACGTGGTCTCGTCCGCCCTGGCGTTCGGCACCAGCATCGCGACGGTCGTCGGCATCCCGCTGGCCTCCGTGGTGGGCGACGCCGTCGGCTGGCGGACGACGTTCGGGGGCGTCGCCGTGCTCACCGCGCTCGGCGCCGTCGTGCTCGGCCTGAGCCTGCCCTCGGTGCCGCCGCACCCGACCGCCGGCCTGCGGATGCTCCGCGAGGCGCTGCGCAACGGGCGGCTGATGGCCGGCATCGGCTGCGTGGTGCTGGTGGCCTTCGCCAACTTCACCGCCTACCCCTACATCCGCATCGCCATCGAGCGGGTGGACCCCGCCGCCACCACGTGGATGCTGCTGGCCTGGGGCATCGGCGGCACGGTGGGCACGGTGCTCGCCGGTGTGCTCGCACGCTGGCTGCGGCCGCTGGCCGCGGCGGCCCCGGTCGCGCTGGCCGCGGGCCTCGTGCTGACGGCGTTCGCCTCGTCGGTGCCAGTGCTGGCCGTCGCGGTGGTGCTGTGGGGCTTCTCGATCAGCATGGTGCCGGTGATCACGCAGCTCTGGGTCACGCGGGTGGAGCCGGAGCGCGCCGAGTCCGCGATGTCCTTGCAGGTCACCGCGTTCCAGATCGCCATCACCGCCGGGTCGTCGCTGGGCGGCGTGCTACTGGACGGGCACGGCGTCCGGCCGCTGATGCTGGTCGGGGCGGCCGCCGCGGTCGCGGCGGGACTCGGCTGGGCGTTCCTGCGGGTACCCCGCAGCTGACGGGCCGAGCGGGGCGGACGGGACCCAGGGCCGGGCCTGGCGGGGCGTGGCCTGGGTCCGGGTCTGGACCGGAACCTGGGCCTGGTTCGTGTTCGGGCCGGTCCAGGCGGCGGACGGCGCATCCTGGTCCGGCGCCTTCTGGTCCGGCCCCGTCCGCCACGCCAGCGGCGAGAGGCCGTGGTCGGACGTGAACGCCCGGCTGAACGCCGCGACCGACCCGTAGCCCACCTCGAACGCGACCCGCGTGACCGGCAGGCACCGGTCGATCAGGAGCGTGCGCGCCCGGTGCATGCGCACCTCCCGCAGCATCTGCATGGGGCTGTGCCCGGTGGCCCGGCGGAAGCGCTCGGTCAGCGCGGAGCGCGACAGGTGCACCAGCGCGGCCATCCGGTCGAGGGTCCACGGCTCGCCGGGCCGGTCCGCGAGGGCGGCGACGACGTCGGCGACCTGGGTGTCGGCGGCGGCGCCGGTCTCGGCGGTGCCCGCGCCGAGGCTTCCGCCGGCGCGGCCGGCGGGTGTCGCGGCCTCCTGCCACAGTGCCGTCATCGCCGCGCCGATCAGGCCCGCGTAGCTCGCGGCGAACGGGGCCGGGCTGGAGATCGCGTCGAGCGGGCACGCGGTCACGAGGGCGACGACTCCGCGCTGCCGCTGGTCGAAACCGCTGACGACCAGCGGACTCGGCAGCGCCGCGGACGGGACCGTGGGCCGCAGGTCGCCGTGCACCAGGTCGGTGTCGCGGTCGGCGACGAGCCGGTGCGCGGTCCGGGCGTCGACGAGGACGGCGTCGCCGGACAGGACCCGGCGGCGGGCGCCGGCGGTCTCCAGCGTGGCCGCGCCGGCCAGCACGACCGCCCACAGGGCGCCCGGCCGGGACCGCACGTCGCCCGCGGACAGCCGCTCGCGCGTCAGCGCCGTCATCTCCCAGTCCATACGTACCGGAGCCATCGAGGCGCGCCGGCTATTCCCGGGGGAGCAGCGACACGACCACGGGGACCGCAGGGTCACACCGTCAGGATGCGCAGTGCGGCCTGTCCGTTCTGCCGGTGCGCCGCAGGCAGAGCGCGCCAGGCGCGCGCGTCATCGGGCAGGTTCAGCCGCAAGGTCTGCAACCGCTGCCGGTCCGAGCCGGTGAACCGTTCCCGTTCGACGTAGGGGTCCTCGAGACAGCACAGCAGGGAGGCGGCGTCGTGCAGATGTCGGTCAGGATCGCGGGAGTCGGTCCGGTAGGCGGCCGCCTTGAGCACGATCGCCCCGAAGACGTCCGGCACGCTGATCGTCGTCGGGCGTTCCGACGAGACGGTCAGGCGCGCGTTGAACGTGCGACGCAGCGCCTGCGTGCCGCCCTCGACGGCGACCATCGCGTGCCCGCGCAGCTTCTCCGTGACGCTCGGTGCGGCGTGATCCGCCGCCAGCACGTCGACGACGTCCGGCGCGGTCGTGACGACGTCGACCTGGGCGTCGTCACGAACGAAACGGTGGGCGCTCCCCTCGCGAGGGTCGATCGGGGGTGTGAGGACGTAGCCGAGACCCTCCAGCGCCATGGCGGCAGTCGCCGCGACGCCCCGGGTCGTCTCGACGTGCAGCACGATGTCGACGTCGTTCGTCGGCCGGACCACGTCGATGCCGGAACGAAAGGCGTGCAGCTGAGTCATCAGGCCCCCGACGAGGGTCCAGCTCTCGTGCGGCAGCGCGGTCTCGATCTCGGCGACGTTCGGCCAGGGCATGCCCCACCCGCCCGGAGGTGTCGCGACGTCGAGGGTGGGCCGGTCGGTCACAGCCGCTCCAGTGCTCGGTCGAGGGCGGCGAGCCCCGCGTGGCGTCCGCGCGAGTCGAGCGACCCGGCGAGATCAAGAGCCGCGAGGGTGACCGCGGTCTCGGCGAGGGCACGTACGACGGCGAGATCCATGGAGGTGGCGCGCAGCGTGACCTGCCCGTCGTCGTCACGCACCAGGCCGTGCCGGTGCACGACGGCGTCGAGCTCGCCGACCGTGACGTAGCCGTCGACCGTCGCTGTTGCGGCGAGCCCCAGGGCCGCGGACGCCGGCGACGTGTCGACGATCTCGCCGCGTAGACGCGGCAGGCTCGCCGGGTGCCCCGCGTAGCTGAAAGCGACCGCGCGGTTGCGCGCGCGCTCCACGAGCTGGGTAGACGAGAGCCCCCGCAGCCGCGTCCTGAGCCGGGACCGTTGGCTGGCACCCATCCACTCCGCCTGGCTTCCGGACAGGATCGCGACGGCACCCCACGCCGTCGGCTCCGCCCAGGCCCGGCCGTGCCCGGTGCCGCGTACGGCCACGACCCGGTCCACGGAGGTCTCGTCGACCACGCCGCGGGCTATCTGACGGAGGTGGCCCTGGGCGACCAGGTGCTGCACCTGACGGGGCGAGATCCCCAGGCGTTCTGCGGCCTCCCCGACGGTGAGCAGCGACATGACAGAAAGTTTCGTCTACGCGAACCTATCCGTCAACAGGACGGGGTCGCCCGTCCCTGACATACTGCCGATCACGGCTGCGACCCGCGCCGGGACCAGGGAACGAAGGGCACCACCTTGCTGATCGCCGGACTTGTGCTCGTGGGCGTCGCGGCACTCATCCACGTCTACATCTTCTACCTGGAGTCCTTCGCCTGGACCGAGAAGCGCACCCTCGCGACGTTCGGGATGAGCGCCGAGGAGGCCGAGGTGACCAAGCCGCTCGCGCTGAACCAGGGGTACTACAACCTGTTCCTCGCGATCGTCACGGCGGTGGGCATCGTGCTGACGGCGGCCGGGTCGACGGCGGCGGGCACCGCGCTCGTGCTGGCAGGCGCGGGCTCCATGGTCGCGGCGTCGCTCGTGCTGATCGTCTCGGACCCGAGCAAGAGCAGCGCGGCGCTGAAGCAGGGCGTGATCCCGCTGCTCGGCGTGGTCGCGGTGGTCATCGGCCTGCTGGTCTGACGCCGGTCCCGTCGGTGACGGTCCGCAGCCGGCGCAGCGAGCGCGAGTCCTCGAAGCCGACCGTGCGGGCCGCCGACTCCATCGTCGCGCCCTGCCCGATGAGGTGCTCGGCGCGCTCGCGCCGCAGCAGCTGCTGGTAGCGCAGGGGTGTCACGCCGGTGGCCCGGGTGAACGCCCTGGTCAGCGTCCGCTCGGCGACGCCCGCCCGCGCCGCCAGGTCGGCGAGCGGCAGGGTCCGCGCGAAGTGCTCGTCGATGTGGTCCTGGGCGCGATGGACCGTGTCGTCGACGTGCGACCGGTGCCGGAGCATCGCGCTGGCCTGCGGCTCCGTCCCGTTCCGGCGGGCGTACACGACCATCTCCCGGGCCACCCGGGCGGCCAGCGCGGGCCCGTGCCGCACGGCGAGCAGGTGCAGCGAGAGGTCGATGCCGCTGGCGATGCCCGCGGAGGTGACCACCCCGTCGTCGGTGGTGAAGAGGACGTCGCGGACCACGTGCGCCCGCGGGTGCCGCGCCGCCAGCGCGTCCTGGACGGCGTGGTGCGTGGTGCAGCGGCGGCCGTCGAGCAGCCCGGCCTGGCCCAGGGCGTCCGAGCCCGCGCACACGCTGGCCACCGTGCCGCCCGCCGCGTGGTGGGCGCGGAGCCGCTCGCGCGCCTCCGCGGACAGACGCGGCCAGGCGCCCGGGTCGCCACCCACGCGCCACCCGGGGACGACGACGAGGTCGTCCGGGCCGAGCGCCGGCCAGTCGGTCCCGGCGACCAGCGGGAGGCCCTGCGCGGAGGCGACCACGGCGGCGTCGGGTGGTGGGGTGCCCGGCGCGCCGTCGGCCGGGGTGCCGGGCGCCGGGGTCCCGGAGACAAACCGCAGGTCGTAGCGGTGGCCGAAGTCCCCGGCCGTGAAGAACGCCTGCGCGGGGCCTGCCAGGTCGAGCAGGTGGACCCCGGGCAGGAGCAGGAAGACGACGGTGGTCACGCCGTCGATGCTGCCACCTCGGCCTGCTCGCCGGCGCGCGCGCCGTCCTCCGCCGCCAGCTCGGCGACGGTCGCGATGCGCGCGAACCGGTCACGGAGCACGGTCTCGGTGCGCTCCAGGAGGTCGGCGGCGCTGAACCGGCCCAGCGGGTCCGTCGTGGTCGCGTCGCTGACGAACGTCACGTCGTAGCCGAGGTCGGAGGCGACGCGCGTGGTGGTCTCCACGCACTGTTCCGCCCGGATGCCGCAGATCCGCAGCTCGCCCACGCCGTGGGTGGTGAGGATCTGCTGGAGGTTGGTGGTGGTGAACGCGTTGTGCGAGGTCTTGTGCAGCAGCGGCTCGCCGGGCCGGGGCTCGTCCAGCTCCTCGAACAGGCGGACGTGACCGGTCGCGGGGTCGAACGGGTTGCCCGACCCCGGCTCGGTGTGCAGCACCCAGACCACGAGGTCGCCGGCCGCGCGGGCGAGGTCGACCAGCCGGTTGACGGGCTCGGCGACCCCCGGGTTGAGGGTGTCCGCCCACAGCGGCCGCACGCGGAAGGACTCCTGGACGTCGATGACGATCAGTGCTCTGCTCATGGCCCCAGTCTGCTTCCTCGTGCGCCCGCGCGGGAGGCTGGATCAGGTCGCTGGGCGGACTGATCCGGTCACGCCGGCGGGCCGCCTCGGGAGCCGGCGGACGAGGTTGTCCACAGATTCGATTCCGAGGGTGCATGACCCTCGTCCAGAACATATATTCGAGCTATGGAGCATTGATCAGATGCTTTCATCATCGAAGGGAGTCAGGGTGGAGATCACGCCTGGGCACGCCACCTTCGTCGAGCGCGCCGTCGCCGCCGCATTGCCACCGGCTCCTGCCGACACGACGACGTCGCTCCACACGCTGTGCTGGAGTGCGCAGCCCCTGAACGGGGAGGGCACCCTGCCGGCGGCCACCGTGACCTGGCCGGGTCATGGGCGCAGCACCCAGGCGACAGTGAGCGATCTCGTCGACGGGCCGACCAGGCGGACCGAGACTGCGGATCTGGCCTCGCTGCCAGAACTCGCCGGCCTGCCGGTGGGCGCGAGCCTGGTCGCTGCCCTGACTCGTGTCGAGGTCGCCGATACCGATGACGCGGACCTGCTGGACGTCGCGGCGCGGTGGCAGGACGTCATCTCCTGGGCCACCGCGATGCAGTCGCGCGCCACCGGTGAGATCGCCCGACGACGCGGCTGGACCACCGAACACACCACCGCCACCGCCGAGATCAGCGCCCGCCTCCACATCCCACAGGGCGA